>JBGQLF010000596.1:0-6678 GCA_041499985.1 Gemmataceae bacterium | reverse complement strand
CTGGTATTGCGGCTGCGGAACCACCACGGGGTAGGCACACGGGTAGCCGCAGGCCACCTGGGCCTGCGCCTGCGCGGGCACTGCCGCGGCGGCGAAGCCGGCAACAGCGAACGCTGCACCTTGGCCGCCACTTCCAGGTCGCGGTGCAGGCGCTTGTTGGCAGCCGTGATTTGCGCGTTGGCCTGTTGCAGCTCCTCGTTGCGCCCGGCCAGGCTCTGCTCCAGCCGGACAATGCGTTCCCCGGCACGCAAGCGCACGCGCAGTTCCTCGCGATCAAACGGCTTGACCAGGAAATCGTCGGCCCCTGCCTCCATGCCGCGCACGATATCCTCCTTCCTGGATTTCGCGGTCAACAGGATGACATAGACGTAGCCTGAACGCTGACAGGAGCGGATGCGCCGCACCAATTCCAGACCATCCATTTCGGGCATCACCCAATCGCTGATGACCAGCGCGATGTCGTCATTCTGGAAGAAACGCCAGGCGGCCGCGCCATTCTCCGCCGCCACCACCGTGTGCCCCCATTTCTCCAGGTAGCTCTGGAGCACCTGCGCGGAGATCGGGTCGTCCTCGGCGATCAGGACCTTCATGACGGCGTGTCCTTCTTGAGTGCGGCGAGAGTCTGCTGGAGGCGTTCGATTTCCTGTTCGAGCAGCGTGTACGCCTTCCGCGCCTCACTCAGCTTACTCTCCCGGCCCAGGGTTTCCAGACGCAGAGCGGCATTCCAAGCAGCTGGGGCAAAGAAATTCCCCACTGCGCCCTTGAGCGTATGAGCCCGCACCTCCAGTGCCTGCCCGTCTTGTCGCGCCACCGCCTCCTGCACCTGGGACAATAACTTCGGACTATTCTCCAGGAAGCGGTCGATGATCTGGCCCAGCAGTCCGCGATCGCCGTCGACATAGTCGAGCAGGGCCTCCTCGTCCAGAACCGGATGGGGGGCGCGAGGCGAGGGGTCCGGATGAGGGGCGCGAGGCGAGGGAGGAGGGACGAGAGGTGGGGAGTCCGTACGGAGTACTGAGTACTCGGTACTCCGTGCCGGCTCCTGCTCCCTGCCCCCTGACCGCTGGCCTCTCGCTTCACGCCCCACCGGAACCAGATCCTCGAGGGCGGCGAGCAACTCCGCCGTCTTGATCGGCTTGGACACATAGCCGTCCATTCCGGCCGCCAGGCAGCGTTCGCGGTCCCCTTTGAGGGCATGCGCTGTGATGGCGAGGATCGGGAGGTGCGCCCCGGAGGTTTTCTCTTGCTCCCGAATGCAGGCCGTCGCCTTGAGCCCGTCCATCTCGGGCATTTGCACGTCCATGAGGACAATATCAAACGACTGGCGTTGGAGCGCCTCGAGCGCCTCCAGGCCATTAGTGGCCACCATGATCTGATGGCCCCATTTTTCCAGCAGGTTGGTGATCATGGTCTGATTGATGTCGTTATCCTCGGCAACGAGAATGCGGAGCGGACGCTGCGCCGGTCGTGGAACCGGTGAGGGCACCGGGCGGATCGCTTCCACCTCCGCAGTCCTCCCACCCAGCGCTTTCAGGATCGCAAGGAGCAGGGCCGACTGTTTGACCGGCTTGAGTAGATGGCCGGCCAACCCCAGCGCCTGACAACGCTCGCCATCGCCGCTGCGATCCGCGGAGGTGAGCAGCAGAATGGGCACCGCGGCGTGGCGTGGATTCTCCCGGATGCGCTTGGCCAAGTCGAAGCCATCCATCTCCGGCATGTTGACGTCGGACAGGATCAGATCGAAAGGCTCTCCTGACGCCGCCGCCTGCTCTAAGCTGTCCAGGGCCGCGCTGCCACTGTCCGCGGGCGTCGGTTGCATCTGCCATTGGGCCAGGATTTCGGTCAGGATGCGCCGGTTCGTGGCATTGTCGTCCACGACCAGGACCCGCCGGTTCCGCAGGGCGGTCCTGTCCACCGTCCCGGGCGCCGGCCAGGCCTCGAGCGGCAGACCGAAGCGAGCCGTGAAGTGAAACGTGCTCCCTTTGCCGACCTCGCTCTCCACCCAGATGCAGCCCTGCATCATGCGGACCAGCTGCGAAGAGATGGCCAGGCCCAAGCCAGTGCCGCCAAACTTGCGCGTTGTGGAGCTATCGGCCTGCTCAAAGGCGTTGAAGATGGCCCGCTGCTTGTCCGGCGGGATGCCAATGCCCGTGTCGGTGACGGCGAAATGCAAGTGCGTGGTGCGCGGTGCGCGGTGCGTGGTGCGCGGTGCCGGCTCCACCGCGGCCCCTGACGAGTCACCACGCACCACGTCATCACGCACGATCGCAACGCGGACGACCACTTCGCCCTGCTCCGTAAACTTGATCGCGTTGCCGACCAGATTGAAGATGACCTGCTGCAATCGCGTGGCATCGCCCACGAGCACGTCGGAGACGTCCGGTTGGACCGAGCAGGCCAGCTCCAGCTGTTTAGGGTGGGCCCGTAAGGCGAGCATGCTCAGGGTGTCGGCGAGGGAATCGCGCAGGCGAAAGGAGAGCTGTTCCAGCTCGAGTTTGCCCGCCTCGATCTTGGAGAAATCGAGAATGTCATTGATCAAGGTCAACAGAGTATCCGCCGAGGTCTTGACCATGCCAAGAAACTCGCGCTGCCGCGGCGTCAGGTTGGTGTCGAGGGCCAGCTCGGTCATGCCGAGGATGCCGTTGACCGGGGTGCGGATCTCATGGCTCATGTTGGCCAAGAACTCGCTCTTGGCCTGGCTGGCGGCTTCGGCGGCTTCCTTGGCGCGCTGTAACTGGGTGCGGAGGCTATTAATGATGTGCGTGCCATAGATGGAGCAGCCGGCGCCGATGAACAGGATCAGCATCAAGGCACTCATCACGTCGGGCTTGATGGTGACGGCGACGATCGGATGGCGCCACCGCATGTACAGGGTCGTGAGCAGGGGGATGGCCGTTATGGGCCACACAAGGAGCGCGGCCCGGCGCCAGGTGTTTGGGATGAACATGGCGTAGAGGAAGATGGCGGCAAACCAGCCGAGGACGTTGAAGCAAACCTCGGCCATCACCGCTTTCTCGTCGGAAGCCGCCACGGCCAGGGCCATGCCTCCATATTGGCGGATCGAATGGAACGCCGCGGCCAGGCCGAAGATCCCCAACTCCATACGGCGCAGCTGCGCCAAGGAGAGATCGACGCGCCGGCGTGCCAGAAGGACCCAGCTCGCCCCGAACGCGAGCAGGCCGGCGATCGTGAACTCCTGCAAGCGGGCTTCCTCGACGAAGAAGCTCTGTAGCAGGAACAAACCAAAAGACAGGAATAGGAGCAGGGAAACGGCTTCGAGCCGGCCACGCAGCAGAGTGGTCGTCTCATCTGTCATCTCAATGGAACGCATGGAAGGTAAGGGGCAGGGATCAGGGATCAGGGATCAGGGATCAGGGATCAGGCACTCAGTCCCCAGTCCTAATCCCTGATCCCTGGCTTGTGGCTACGCTTGCTGCAAGCGCGACTGCCACTCATCCAGCAGCCGGCCGATGTCGCGGTAGCCGAAGTCGAGGTTGGCCAGTTCATAGCCCAGATCCACCGCCTTGGCCAGATCCCCGGCCTCGGCAAATCCCTGAGCCAGCTGGAAGAGCAATTCCTTGCGCGAAGCCTCTTCGCTGGCCGGTAGGTTCTGCAAGGCCTCCTCGAAATTACGCTGCGCCAGGCGCCAATTATTGCGGCTCTTGAAGCAGAAGCCCAGGTACAACAGCGACCGCCACCGTTGCCGCGGGTCCGAGCGAGCGGCTTGCAGCTCCAGGATCGCCTCATCCGTTTGGCCGGCACGGAGCAAACGCACTCCCACCTCAAAGCGATGGGCCATCTCCGAGGGATAGCGATCGGCTCTCTGCCGGTAGAGGTCCAGCTCGCGCGTGTTGATTTCTTTGAGTAAGCGGATGCGGATTTTGCGCAGCTCCTCGTCTTGAGGCTGAGCCCGGAGCTTTTCTTCCGTGATAGCCAGGTTGCGGCGGAACGGCTCGATGTCCAAGTCGGCCAGCTCGATGGTCAACTCGAACTGGTTGCCGGTCGGACCGAGGCCCTTCAGGAGCACCTCCCGCGCCTGCTCGACCTGGTCGGCGCGCCGATAGACGGCGGCCAGATGGAGATAGCCATGCGCGTTGGTCGGATCGGACGCAATGCGGGCCAGGAGCGGCGCCGCGTCCCGCGCTGTCCGATCGCTCGGTGCCGCCACTGGAATCTCATTGGAAGAGGGGGCGGCAAGGGGATTCCCATTGCTGGCGCGCCCTTCCAGGTCGCTGTCCTCGGGCGTCTCCCGAGTCATGACTGCTTCGTAGTTGCCGCGGGCGATCGTATCGCTGGCGGCCAGATCTTTGGCCTTGTGCTGGGCTTCGATATCCAAGGGATCGGCCTTCCGCACCAGCTCCCACAACGAGATGGCCTGGCTGAAATTGCCGCGCTTTTCGCACAGCCGGGCCAGCGCCCGGTTGACCGTGGCGTCTCGGGGATTCTTTTGCCGCGCCTGTTCCAGGGTCCAGACTGCCAAATCGAGTAGGCCGAGTGCCTCCGCCGCCTCGGCCATGTTCATCTGCGTGCCGACGTCCCACGGGTTGCGAACGAGCACCTCTTCACCGTGTTCGAGCACCTTCAGGTAATCCCGGCCGCCCTTGGCGGCCTTGAGCTTCGCCTTGGTGGTACTCGTGGTGAGGAAGGCGAGCCGGCTACCGCGGAGGTTGTTCTTGTATTTGGCCTTTTCCGTGCGCCGCAGGGCCTGGCGGTAAATCAGGTTGGCCGGATCCAGCTTGCAGCAGTTCAGCAGCAACTGAATGCCGTAATCATAGTTCCCGGTGCTGATGACCTGGTTGGCCCGGTCGAATTGGCCCGCTGCGACCCGGCGATGTTCGGGACTGGGCGCGGGGAGGATAGAAGCATCGTTGTCAGCCATGGTAGTATCCCGCGAGGCAGTGACGCCGCTGCGAGCAACCCAAGGGAATAGCAACCTTCCTAGCTGCCATCACCCGCAGCCAAGATGGCTCCATCACTAGCGCAAATCCGTACACGTGGGAGACAGCAAGGAACGGCGAACCTCTCCTCAAGCAATACGAAGTAGGTTACCATACCCACCCCGTGCGTCAAGGTAGAAGGCGGACAGGTCACGGCTGGTGTTGGGGAAAGGGCTGCTGCCTCCCGGCCGTTTCGCTCTCGGGTTTTTTGATAGGTCCCACTTGCTGGGGGCTGGCCGGCACCTATATGGTGTCGGTTTCTCGGTTAGCGGAAATGCCTTGCCCAGAGCGGACGTCGTGGCGTCGACCCCTCACCTGAAGCTGCCACAGCGAATCCGTCAATCCTCCAGAAGGGCAAGAGTTGCAGGGCTATAGCCCTCCCAGGCGCTGGCTGGCAGCTGATAGGTTTCCCGGCTCGGATCTTCTCGGTTCTGGCAAAAAGCTTCTAGGAAGCTCTCTCGGTTTTGTCCCAACTCGCTCTTCTCTCTCTCGGCCATCGAGGTTCTCCTTTCCCTGAGGATACGTTGATTGAGCCAGACTGGTCAATGCCTCCAGGCTCGGAGGACCCGCAAACAGAATTTTGGTGCAAATGGCGAGCCAATTATTACAATCCTTGACGAGCGCCTGGCTTTCGGCGAGGCCTGTTTTTCGGGCAAGCGGCGGACGTCCGTCGCCGGCTTGCCTCTCAAAAAGAGCGAGCCCTCTTGGCACGCGGAAAGGGAGTCCCATGAACGAACCGGGAACCACCATCACCCGTCGCCGTTTTCTCGCGAGCACGGGTGCCTTGGGGATCACAGCCTGGCTGGACCCGGTCCAGGCCGCCCAACCCCAGCACCCCCAGCCGGGCAAACGCCTGCCCCTCCTGGATTGTCACTTGCATATCAACCACAGCGCTCGTTCCCTGGCGGATACCATCCAACACATGGATGCGACCGGAACAGACAAGGCGATCATATTGCCTTTGGAGACCGGGGAAGGGGGAGTGCTGCTCAAGCCAGATACCGTGTTGGAGGCCTATCGTCAATATCCGGAGCGCATCATCCCGTTCTGCCAGTGCGATGTCCGCCAGCCGAATACCTTCCAGCGCATTCGCGAGTACCAGCGCCTGGGATGTCGCGGCGTCGGCGAGCAGAAAGAACACGTGCCCCTCAACGATCGGCGGATTGAGGGGCTGATGGCGCTGTGCAATGAACTGAACTGGCCGCTCACGCTCCACTTCCAGGATGGCATGAACGGCTTCAACCAGGGCCTGGCCGAGCACCTGGAACCGTACCTCAAGCGGTACAAGAAGGTGCGCATCCTCGCCCACGCCCAGACCTGGTGGGCCAACATCAGCGCGGAGGTGCCGCCGCCGGAGCAAACGCTCTACCCAAAGGGCCCCATCAAGCCGGGCGGACTTGTCGACCGCCTTTTGCGCGACTATCCCAATCTCTACGCCGACCTGTCGGCCGGCAGCGGCTACAACGCCTTGACGCGGGATGAGGCGTTCACCGCGGGGTTCCTGGAACGGCACCGCAAGCAGCTCGTGTTTGGCAGTGATTGCCCGTGTTGGGACGGGCGCGGCGGTCATTCCCGTGAGGGGTGTTTCAGCGAGCGCTTGCAGAAGTTCCTGCGCCGCATGGTTCGGGACGAACAGGCGCTGCGCGCTATTTTCCAGGACAACGCGCTGCGGGCTCTGAAAGGCGAGGGCCTCTGACCCCGTTTGCGGACGCACTCCGAGGGGAGCCCGACCGGCCGACCT
>JBGQLF010000595.1:0-6682 GCA_041499985.1 Gemmataceae bacterium | reverse complement strand
TGCGGTCCGCCCAGGCGAGGATGCCGCCTTTCAAGTTCTGGAGCTTGCTGAATCCCTGCTGCCGCAAAAATTGGATGGCCTTGGCGCTCCGCATGCCACTCTTGCAATGGACCACCATTTCCTGGTCCTTATCCAGTTCGCGGAAGCGCTGGGGCAGTTCCGGCAACGGGATCAGAGTACTCCCCGGAAGCCGGCAGATCTGGCATTCTTCCGGATTTCGGACATCCAGAATGAACACTTGTTCCTGCCGATCCAAGCGCTGTTTCAACTCCTCGACCGTTGTTTCGCTTTGGCTGTCCGGCACTGCGGGGTAGACCGTCTCCTGACCACGGAGACCACAGAATTGTTCGTAATCGATGAGCTTGGTGATGCTCGGGTGTTCGCCGCACAGGGGACACCGGGGATTGCGGCGAACCTTGAATTCCTGAAACGTCATTTGCAGTGCGTCGTACAGGAGAAGGCGGCCAATCAAGGGCGCCCCTTTGCCCAGGATAAGCTTAACCGCCTCGGTCGCCTGGATGCAGCCGATCAGGCCAGGGAGGATGCCCAACACCCCGCCCTCGGCACAGCTGGGCACTTCACCGGGAGGCGGCGGCTCCGGATAGAGACAACGGTAACAGGGCCCCTGTGGAGGAGCGAACACCGACGCCTGGCCGTCAAACCGAAAAATGCTGCCGTAAACGTTGGGTTTCTTCAAGAGCACGCAGGCGTCATTGACCAGGTAGCGCGTCGGAAAGTTGTCGGTTCCGTCGATGACGATGTCATACGGCTGGAGAATCGCCAGCGCGTTGGCCGCTGTCAGCCGTGTTTCGTACAGGTCGAGCTGCACCTCGGGATTGATCGCCTGCAACCGCTCCTTGGCCGACAACAGCTTTGGGCGGCCGACGTCCGGAGTGCCGTGTAAAACCTGCCGCTGGAGATTGCTGAAATCGACCACGTCGAAATCAACCAACCCAATGCGGCCAATCCCCGCGGCGGCCAGGTACAGGCCCAGAGGCGAGCCGAGTCCGCCCGCGCCGATCAAGAGCACGCGCGCGGCCTTGAGCCGTTTCTGCCCCTCCAAGGCAACTTCCGGCATGATTAGATGCCGGCTGTAGCGAGCAACTTCTTGAGGCGAGAGGGTGACCGCGTCTAGGCGGGTAGACAACGGAGGAATCATGATGTCACTCCAGATTGCAGATTGCAGATTTGAGATTGCAGATTGAAAGGCCTGTCTCAAATCTGCAATCAGATCGCGCCGATTACGACGGAACAATTATGGCCGCCGAAGCCAAAGCTGTTGGACATGGCCCGCTGCACGCGCATCTCACGGGGATGGTTGGGCACGTAATCCAGATCGCAGGCTGGATCGGGCGTGTCGTAATTGATGGTCGGATGGACAACGCTGTGGCGGATGCTCAGGACCGTGGCGATGAGCTCGACGCCGCCGCTGGCCCCCAGCAGATGGCCGATCATGCTCTTCGTACTGCTGATGGCCACACGCCGTGCATGGCTCCCATAGACCTGTTTGATCGCCTTGGTCTCGGCTTCATCGCCCAACGGCGTGCTCGTGCCGTGGGCGTTGATGTACTGGATGTCGTCCGGATTCAGGCGGGCGTCGCGCAGAGCCGATTGCATGGCCTGGGCAGCTCCATCGCCACAGGGGTGGGGAGCAGTGATGTTGTGGGCATCGGCGGTACTGCCGCAGCCGAGAACCTCGGCATAAATCGGGGCACCGCGGCGGCGGGCATGCTCGAGGTCTTCCAGAATCACCACACCCGCACCCTCGCTGAGGACAAAGCCATCTCGATCCTTGTCAAACGGCCGACTCGCCGCCGGCGGCTGGTCGCTGCGCGTGGAGAGAGCACGCGCCGAGATGAAGCCACCCAAACCCATGGGCGTCATGGCCGCTTCGGAGCCGCCGGTGATCATGACCTCGGCGTAGCCCCATTGGATCGTCCGCAGGGCATCACTGATGGCATTGGCGGCCGAAGCGCAAGCTGTGGCCACCGCGGTATTAGGGCCACACAAGCCGAAATGAATCGAAATGTTCCCCGGAGCGGCGTTGGCCATCATCTTGGGGATCACGAAGGGGCTGATCTTGCCGGGCCCACCGTGCACGTAGCGGCCGTGTTGCTCTTCAAACTCATTGAGACCGCCGATGCCGCTTCCCAGGATCACACCGCAGCGGTAAGGATCCTCGCGACCGAATTCAAGCCCACTGTCCTTGACCGCAGCGATGGTAGCGACGTGGGCGAACTGGGCGAAGCGATCGAGACGGCGCGCGGTCTTCGGGTCGAGGAGGGCCTCGGGCAGGAAGCCCTTCACCTCGCCGCCGAAACGGACCTTAAAGGCGGTGGTGTCAAACTGCTCGATCGGTCCAATGCCGCTGCGACCTGCGAGCAGCGCGTGCCAGTAGGGAGCGACTTCGGAGGCGAGCGGGTTGACCGTCCCCATGCCCGTGATGACGACGCGCCGGGTCATTGCTTGGCTAACTCCCCAAAGCGAGGGGTCAGGGATCCGTGCTCTGGACTCCACCCTGAGTACCTGAGCCTGGAATCCCTATTTCTTGGCTAACTCCCGTTCGATGTAATCGATGGCCTCACCCACCGTTTTGATCTTTTCCGCCTGGTCATCCGGGATGGTGATTTCGAATTCTTCTTCCAGCTCCATGACCAGTTCCACGATGTCGAGGGAATCCGCCCCCACATCTTCCGTGAAGGATGTCGAACGGGTGACCTGTTCCTTGGGCACGCCGAGATTCTCGCAGACGATCTCCACAACACGTTCTTCGACAGAAGGCACGTTTCGATCCTCCCAAAGCGGATTCAGGTCGACCCGCGAACGGGGCTCTCGCCCAGTGGGCGCTCACCGCCGCCTCGGGTTATGTACCACAGTAGACGCACGCCGGGCAAGGTATCTTCCCGTCGGCGCAAGTCAAGCAGAAAGGCGGTCCGCTTGCCGCGCGTCGAACGAGACGGAGAAAGGACACCCACAGGCCTACGACAAGACAGACAAGATGAGGCCGCCGCCGTCAACACCTTCACCGGTCCTGTGTCCTTGGTCCCTTGTCCTCTGTGGAACCGGGGTGTGCCAGCGTATACCATGCTAAGATAAGGAGACAAAGAGCAGGATTCCTCCTTGTCTCTTCGTCTCCAGTTCGGCGCAGGCCGCTAACCGCTAATGTTCTGGCACTCAACCTTGCGCTGCACGCGCTTAAGGAGTCCGGCCAACACACGACCGGGACCTATCTCATAAAACTGATCATATCCAGCAGCCAACAAGTTACGCAATGTCTGCTCCCACAGCACCGGCTGAAGCACCTGCTGGACCAAGAGGCGCCGAATCTCTTCCGGCTCCGTGTGCGGTTGGGCGTCGACGTTCGACCAGACCGGCAGTCGCGGTCGCCGAATCTCCACTTCCGCCAGCGCCGCTGCCAGAGCCTCATCAGCCGGCTTCATCAGCGTCGTGTGAAACGCCCCTGCCACTGGCAGGCGTATCGTGCGCGCCCCCATGCCCTCCGCCAGGCGTTCCACGGCAGCACACGCCGCCTTGGCGCCGGAAACCACAATGTTTCCGGGGCAAAGAAGGTTGGCCACCTGCATCAGTCCGGAATGCCGGGCCGCAGCGCACAGTTCCTCGACCTTGGCCTGCTCCAGTCCCAGTACACTGACCATGCCGCTGGGTACCGCATCCGCCGCAGCTTGCATCGCCTCTCCGCGGCGCTGGACCACGCGCAAGCCGTCCCGGAAGCTCAGGGCGCCCGCGAAGACTAACGCCGTATACTCCCCCAGGCTCAATCCCGCGGTAGCCGTACAGCCGCTCACGGCCTCTGCGTTGCTTGCCTGGAGCGCTTCGAGGGCTGCGAGGCTGGTGACGAAAATGGCGGGTTGGCTCACGATCGTGGAGCTAAGTCGCTCCGCCGGACCCTGCGCACAGACCTCCCGGAGAGGGTAGCCCAGAACCTCCGCCGCTTCCTCGAAGAGTTGGCCCGCCGCCGGCAGCGTCGCGCACAATTGCTGGCCCATGCCCACGCTTTGCGCACCCTGACCCGGAAAGAGGAAGGCTACCTGCGGCATGATCACCTCAGTCAGAGGTCATGGGTTTGGGGGCAACAACCTCAGACCCCTGACCCTTGACCCCCATTTCTGGATCACTCGTCGTCCGCACCGACGGTGAGCGGGCTGGATTCGAGTTCGTGCACGATCAAGTCGTTCAGCTTGGTGCTGGCGTAGCGGGCCGCCACAGCGAGGGCGTTCTTGATCGCCTCGTCCCCGGAACTGCCGTGGCAGATGATGCAGATGCCGTCAATGCCCAGCAGCGGAGCCCCGCCGTGAGCACTATAGTCGTAACGATCTACGAGGGCTTTCAGAGCCTGCTCGGCAAGGGGTCGTTCGCAGTCGAGGGCCCCGAGTACTTCCTTGGAAGTCATCTTCATCACAAAGTCGAAGACACCCTCACAGACCTTGAGAACCACATTGCCCACGAACCCATCGGTGACGATGACATCACAGGAGCCACGATGAATATCCCGGCCTTCGATATTGCCGACAAACTGCTCGCGGAATGGGCTGGCATTGAAAAGGGCATGCGTTTCTTTGGCGAGGTCGTGGCCTTTCTGTTCTTCGGAACCGACGTTCATCAGGCCGATAGTAGGCTGGTTCCTGCCCAGGATGCGGCGAGCGAAGATGTTGCCCATGACCCCATACTGATAGAGGTGCATCGGCTTGGGATTGACGTTGGCACCCACATCGATCAGGACCGAGGGCCCGCGCAGGGTAGGCATGATAGCCGCGATGCCAGGCCGGCGGACATTCTTGAGGAAGCGACGCAGGCGCAGGCCACCAGCGACCACCGCCCCTGTATTGCCGGCGCTGACGATGGCCTCGACCTTGTGCTCGGCGAGCAGCTGCCAGCAACGACTGATGGAGTTATCCGGCTTTTTGCGCAGCGCCAGGACCGGCGTCTCCTCCATGGTGATGGCCTGGGTGCAATGGAAGATGTCGACTCGGCCGGAGGTGCCGCCTGCGTTGGCCAGCCACGGTTCCAACTGTGCCCGATCGCCGACCAGTACCACCTGGAGGTCGGGATCGGCGGCCACTGCGCGAACGGCGCCGGCGACGATGGGACCGGGGGCATGGTCGCCGCCCATCGCGTCAAGCGCGATCAGCATGGCTCACTTCTCCTCTTCCATCGCCACGACTTCCCGGCCCTGGTAGTAGCCGCAGTTGGGACAAACACGATGCGGCAGCACCGGCTCGTTGCAGCGCGCACAGTACTGAATCTGGATCGGTTTCAGATGGAGATGGCTCCGCCGCTTACCTTGGCGGGCATGAGAAGTTCGTCGCTTCGGGACTGCCATAAGTGCTAGCCTTTAACAGACAACCGGAGGTAAAGCACGTTATCGTAGGACCGCTATCAGGCGCTGTCAAGATGAGTTGCCTCTGAGCCGGGGTCGCGTTTAAGGCACGATCGTGTTTTCCTCGAAGACGGCATGATTGATCACCGAACGCCGCTGGGACGTGTAGATCACGTGAATCTTGCCGTCGCGCGTCTGGATGGCGTAGGGATAAGCGAAATCGCCTGGGCCCTCTGCCAGGTTGCACCGGTGCGGATAAGTCTTGTCGTTATCGGTTGAAATCGCCACGGTCAACGGCGTGCGTCCCCTCATGCTGTCATTGTAGACCAACACGAGGTGGCCATTCTTCAGCCTCAGGAAATCGACAGCGGCATTCGGGTTGGGAAGAGCCGACTCCGTGCCCGGACTCCAGGTTCGTCCTCCATCGCGCGACTCCGAGCGAATCAGATAGGCATCGCTGCGCGGCTTGTAATCACCGCCGCGCCGGCAATAGCAGACAAGGTGCGTATCGGAAAGCGCGGCTACCGCCGGCTGAAGGTTGCCCAGCCGAGAACGGATGCGATTACTTTCGGTCCAACGCTTGGTCTTGACGTCATAGCGTAGGAACAGCGAGGTCGTGTCCGGCCCGACCCACTCCGGGTCGTTCCCCGTCTCATGGTAGATCGGCAGCAGGTAGTCCCCATTCGCGAGGACGATCGGCTTGGAGCGAACCATGGTGCCGGCTTCGGTCGTGAGCTGGACCGGCTCCTGCCAGGTCTCGGCCGCATCATTCGAGATACGCGCGACGATGCGCGAAGTCGACCAGGTGGCTCCAGGGCGGGTCACGCTGAAGAGCCAGACCACAGCGTCCGGGGCCTGCCAGACCACCGCATTGCCTTCAGGCTGTTTCGGCCGGGGCGTGATGATTTTCGGGGTCGACCACTTCGTCTCCCCTTGGCGCAGTCGGGCGCCGTGCACCGCCGAGTCAGCAGAGTACTCTCCAGAACCGCCGTAATAGACGAGGTACAAATCGCCGTTGTGCAGCTCGGTAATCGAAGCGGGATGTTTGTACTTCCCCGGTAACTCGGGGCCGAAGACCCGCTCCGTTACAATCGCCGCATCACCCACCAAGCTGGCGCTGACAACCAAGGGCAGCGCAAGTGAAAACCACATGGCCGATCTCCTGCACGAGCTGGTACGATGACCTGTAACTCTGCTTCCTTTTCGCCCCAGTGTTGGTTCTATGGATCTGGAGGCAGGACGGAGCAGGCGTCGCACCTTATGTTAGAAGGAGGGGTCGGAGAAGTGGGCTCTGTTCCTTGTCTCCCTGCTACGCCGTACTCCGTACTCAGCGCTGACTCCAAC
>JBGQLF010000594.1:0-6683 GCA_041499985.1 Gemmataceae bacterium | reverse complement strand
GCGCGCCATTAGCCTCTAGCATAGTAGGAATCATAACTACCGTCGTGAAGGGCTACCCGACGCTGTACCAGAAGAAGAGAAGGCACAGGCTACTATCATCTTTACAAAGATCAACCAGGCCCACGAACTTCTCCGAGATTCTGAAAAACGCAAGAAATACGATACTCTGCTCGACCGTGGCATCACTCCAGACCTCGGACGAGAAATCGGCGAGGTCGCTGGCTTCGCTAGATTGGCCGACATCCTCGGGGAAGTGCGATCCCTCGGCGCTGCGGGGATCAGTAAGAAGGTCCTGGACTCCATGGACAAGCGACTCCGAGACGAGATACTTCATTCTGCCTTGATTCGCAATGAGGAAATACAGGAAGAACTTCTGGATGCTATTAGGCTCACCAAGTTCGTGTCCTGGGAAGGGTTTGAGGTACCTCCCGGAAACCTGCAAGAAGGTTGGCTCGTGGTCACGGAACTTCGTATTATCATCCTGGCCAAGTTCGTCCACACATACCAAGTTGGCAACACACAATGCACAAGGACATACTGGCGCGCACAAGCTTTTCCGTTCGTCCGAATCGCGAGCATGCTGGTCCACGAACTCGGCCGCGCTTTTAAGTCATATGAGCTAGAACTAATGGACGAAGACCGGACGCAGGTCAAGCTGCGATTGACGAGACCGCGTTTCTTCAGGCTGTTCCTGGTAGCGAACGTTCACCAGCTACCTCTAAGGCTCAAGTCTGAGGGAAGCAGTATAGATGAATACAGAACCGCCTTAGTTATGAGCCTATTGCCGATCCTCCTTTGGTGTGCGCCCTTCGCGATCTCGACGTGCTGCAACATGGTCAACCGACATTATCCGCTTGGTGATTACCAGAGAGTATATGAATCCCTAACATACGGTGGACTTACCACGATCGCAATCTACCTGCCGGCACTCTTGTTACTCGTGCTATGCTTGCGCGTGCATCGTTCTTGGAAGCTAGCCATCGCACGTCACATCTTTGGCAAACTGCCACTCGACTTCACTGCTGGCCCAATGGGAGTGGCTCCAGATCCCAATAATGTTCCGTCAAATGAGGATGGAAACTATCTCTTTACACTCCCGGTCGAACCAACGAGTCCTCAGCAAGAAAGAGAAATCCCTTCGGCACTACCGGTGGAGCGGAGGAATCTCGGTAGCCCTGAACTCCCGGACTCGGTTTCAGGAGATCCACTTCAAGTGGAGATCCCCACATCGGTGCGAAACGCCTTAGGGATCCCGGAATCGATGCCGCCAGTAGAGACTCCGCCCAACTTGCCACGAGTGTCGCCCTTACGGAAACCAGGAGAGAAAATGATGACTGTGCCATGTCCACACTGCGGGAGCAAATACTCCTTGCCGCTTGGCACGAGGGGTAAGGCATTGTGTAAGAAGTGCGGCAAGAAGTTTCGAATTGAGTTATGACATGCGCTTCCGCAGTGAGGTAACAGCATGCACTGCAATGCGATCGAGTACGAGCGTAATTGGCAGGGCCCTGTGCAGAAGGGCAGCATAGTGGACAATTGCCGGGTGGACGCGCTCCTGGGAGCTGGGGGTTTCGGGGCCGTCTATCTGGCCTACCACTTAGCCCTGGAGCAACTGCGGGCCTTGAAGTTCATGATCCCACGTCCTGGAGTCGCCGACGACTTGAAGTCGCGCTTTCTCAAGGAAGCTCGCCATACAGCCCTGCTGGCCCACCCCAACATCGTCATCGTGCACAACGTCGGCGACTATCACGGCCTACCGTTCATCAATATGGAGTATCTGAGCGGCTCTTCCTTGCGGAACTTGATGAAGGGCGGCCGGCTTCCACTCGAACAAGTCCTCCGCGTCGCGGAACAACTCCTGGCGGCGCTGGCAGTGGCCCATGCCAAGGGCTACGTGCACCGCGACATCAAGCCCGACAACCTGATGATCAGCGAGGGCGGCACCGTGAAGGTCGTGGATTTTGGCCTGTCGCTGAACGTCGTCGCCCACACTAGCCGGATCACGCTGGATTCCGGCAGACCGATGGGTACGCCACTGTACATGGCGCCGGAACAATGGCAGAGCACGTCCGTCGGGCCGCCGGCTGATGTGTGGTCGGTCGGGATCATGCTCTATGAACTACTCAGTGGCACACGGCCCTTTGAGGGCGGTTCCGTGTTGGAGGTGATGCAGAGCATCCAGAAGTCGCCCCATGTCCCACTCTCGCGCCTTGCCGGTGGCGTAGCAAGGAACTTGTCGGACGTGATTGATCGCATGCTGGCCAAGGCGACACGCGATCGCTACGCAGATGCGGCGGAAGCTCTGGCTGCATTGGAGCAGGCGGTAGCTCCGAAGGAGACCCCGATAACGCCACTGCCGCCAACACTGGACGTGTTTGCGCTCCGATTGCGCGAGCACCCGCCCGTTGAGGGACTCGTCTCCCTTCCCACCGAGGCTGACAATGCGACGCGCTTCCGGCGGACTTGTGATCAGGCCGCGATGCTGCTTCTGCCGGGGGGAGAATTCCGGATGGGGTCGGACACCGGCGATCTGGACGAACGGCCTGAGCATGTCGTGCAGTTGTCGCCGTTGTTGCTGGATGAGACTCCGGTAACACCGCGTCAGTACGCGACCTTCCTCAGCCTGTGGGGTTCGGATCGAGACGAGCAAGGCCACCGTCTGTTGGATCCGGAGATTGCAGGCCTGGAGAGGGCTGGAACATGGTGGGAGCCTGACGATGACGAAGTGGCAGCCGTGACCGGAGTTACCTGGTACGGAGCCGTCGCTTACGCACGCTGGGCGGGGATGCATGTCCCAAGCGAGGCACAGCTGGAGTACGCCTTCACTTGTGTTGCCGATCCAGATAATCCATTCTCGAACCGGTTGAGTCTGTTGATTGGCACGATACGCCACTGGTGTGCCGACACCTATGATGAGCGCTTCTATGAGTGCCACGCAGGGCCGGATCCCCTGAACACCGCCGTTGGGACGTTCGTTTCCATTCGGGGTCTCTCGCGTTTGATGCCGCCTCTGCGATGGTCCCGAACAGAACGGCAATTCGGCACCCGCCATGAACTGGCCCTGGACGTCGGCTTTCGCTGTGCATTCATGATTCGAGTGGAGAAGAATGCGGGTCAATAGCTGAAGAGGGGAAAAGGGTCTGGTATGTATGATTGCTTATGCGAAAGAAAGGCCCGAAAAGGAGACGCCGCTCCATTCGGAATTGAGCTGCGTCCCCTGGTATGTTGGTTTTGGAAAGAAACAGACCATCTGGACTGCCATCCCGGAGAATGGGGGGATCCCGAGTCCTCGTTCTGGAGGGTAAGTCCCCATGTCCAGCGCCCGCATCCGTAGGCGGTCCCACGCCCGCCGCTCCGCCGTCCTGCACAAGCCTAGCGATACCGGGTATCCCCGGGTCCATCAAGTGGGCCCGGAGCAGTTTTCGCACTCTTCCTTTTCTCTTCCCACTCGACGTTCACCAAATCACGGGCACGAGCCCTGAGGCCCGTATGACCTGATCCCGAGTCAGCACCGCGACTGCGGCGCCCTTGTCCTTCAACACCAAAGCCGACGCCACGATTTGGCGATCGTGCATCTCGTCAATCACCGTCAGGCCGAGGCTCCTGTCGAGAATCTCTCGGTTCAAGGGTACGATTTCGAGTCTCGGATCGGCGTCCACAGCCGCGAGCAAGTCCGGAACCGTTGGGATCGTGGACTTGCCATGTTCGACCATCCAACACGCCTCAGCGAGGGCGATGATCGGCAGCACCAACTCGCTGCTGGGATCCGTCATGACGACCTTGGCGCTGGAACCCAGGCGCGGGTCGCCTTCCAGATGCCAGACGAGGGCATGCGTGTCCACAACATGTTTAGTTGCCATCGCTCCTCTCGCCACGCCACTCCGCGCTTCGGAAGTCTTCCTCGGTGGACTTTTTCTCTTCGGCGCCCGAAAACTGACCGAACCGCATCATCTGGCCGCGCGGCTTGGCCTGCGCAGGTGCCAGGAAAGTGACGAGGACTTTGGCCTCGCGCACGTCCTGCGGCTTCTCGCTCAGTTCCACTTTGCCGTCTTTGAAAGTGCCTTCGACTGTCACAAGCATGGCTTTTTCCTCCCTGGCTCATTCTAAACGGAACTCTGCCTTCGCCGCAACCCTGCGTTGTCCGCGCCGGGCAACTGGCTCGACCGTGTAATGGAGAGCGTAAAGGAACGTAAAGGGGACGCAGCTCCATTCGGCTCGTCGAATGGAGCTGCGTCCCCTTGAGCCGCACGCTTGGCGTTTACGCCGATGCCTTGCGCAGCATGGCGTCGAAGGTGTCCTCGCCCAGCAACCCCCGGAGGTCGAGTTGCTTGCGGACGCCCACGAGGTCCATCATGCTCACCTTGTCCTGCGGCCGGTAGAGGCGAAACAGGAAGACGGTGTCGGACGCGGCATGACCGAAGACGATGGAAGAACCCGGTACGACCGCTTCCACGAACCCGAGGTCGAGTAGCAGCTTCCGCAAAGTCGAAAACGGCAGGTCACTGAACAACATGAAAGACAACCCTCCCGGCTTCTGCCAAAAGGACATTCTTCTCCCGAGCCAGATTCCGCATCGCCGAGCGATCCAGCACATTGCTCCGCGGGATGGACACGGAGACGCGCACTCCCGCCCGGTGGATGTCGAAGGCCGGGAGGGCAGCAAAGTAGCGCCGAACGAAGAGCCAGTATGCCAGGTCGGCCCGTGCGTCGTAGAGGACCAGGATCACCGGTAGGGATTCATTCAGCCAATGGCGCAGGTCGGCACGTTCAATCCGACACGAAACCGCTGGACCGGCGGCAACGAACTTGATCCGATCCGTGGCTTTGAGCTGAAAAGGCAACCAGCCGTTCTCGACTTCGCCCCGGCGGTTGAACGTCTGCACCATCAGGTCGATGCCGTAGTCCAGCCGCACGCGCTCGACCGAGAACCCGCACAACAGGGCCTGTTTCTCGACATAGTTCGCGCTCAGGTCGGCCAGCACATGCTCCCGCGTGCGGCACTTGCGGTCCGTGCGGCTCCGGCTTCGCGCCATTCAACATTCTCCCTCTCGGGAACGGATCACTCCGAGTCAAACCGTCCCTTCGCCCTTGCATTGTTGTCGCTACCGTCCCCGCTGTCCAGCGCATCTCGCTCCGGGAGTAGGGGGATCGGGGACGGCAGCAGCCGGGAACTGCAAAGAGGTCGAAAGAGTGCAGAGGGAAAGAGTGCAAAGGGGTCGGCTATGTTTGAGTGCTTATGCAAACTGTACTGGGAGCCCGACAAGGTAAGGCTAAGTGAAGGCAGCGGCTATTGTGGGTGGGAATGCCTTGAGCCCGCGTCTCACTTACGACGGCACAACCTGGGATCGGTGAGGGAGGAAGTATTCACAATCCCAGCAACACACGCAGGGCCTTCTCAACCCCAATCAAGGACCCAGTGGAGACGATTCCCCAGCGCTGCATGAGACGATTCTTGCTGAGGGCGCGGAGTTGATCGCAGAGGATAACGCTCGCCGTCTTCAGCCCTCCCTCAGAGGGTGCAACGGCTACGTGGGGAGGAATGTTCCGGGACTTCGCTGTCTTCGACATGATGGGCAGTACCAGCACCCGGTCGGCCGGGCCCTGGTTGAACGTATCCACGTTCAACACCAACAGGAGATGGACCCGGAAAGACACGGCCCCTATTCTCCATCTCACTACGCTGTATACCCTTCCCACCAGAAGCTCACGCACGCCCCCACGGGAGAATTCAAGACCCCGTCAGCGCGAAGCCGCTCACGGCACAACCCTCGAGGCGAACGGCGAGGGTCCCCGCCGCGACACAGGCCGGGGAGATCGGCAGGCTCGTCTCGCTGCCGTTGCGCTCGACGCGGGCCGCTGCCTCCCAGGTCTTGCCGTCCGGCGAGAGGAAGTACCGGGGAGCCTCTTTCCCGCTCGGCTCATCCAGAACGATGCAGCGCTTCGCCTGTCCGCCGGCGAGCGCCAGGGGAAACCGGTAGACCAGGCGCTTCGCGCTATACCAGTAGTTCAAGCACCAGGCGGCCTGGGTCTCGACCCGGTACGGTTCGTCCCCTTCGCCCACCAGAACTTTCCAGAGGATGTCCGGCCGATTCTCGAACGGCAAGCGCAGGGGCTGTGCCTGGTCCGTCCGCGGCGGCACGGCCACGGCGTAGCCTTGTCCCCGGCGCCGAAAGACCCGCGCCGCCAACTTGCCCCTCGTGAAACCGTAGATCCAGTAGCCGGGGTGTTCCGAGCCCCAGGTCGCGGGGTTGCCGGCCGTGATGGTCGCCTGAGTGATGACGGCCTGGGGCAAGCGAAAGCACATGTCCTCGTTGTGGTGTTCATGTCCGGAGATCATCCACAAGTCTCCGCGGCAGTCCACGAGGGCCTCGCGCATAGCCGCCGGAATGCCGCGTTCCCGCACGACCCTGCCGAGGGAAGGTTGATGGACGACCATCACCAGGGTGGAACCCGGCCGGTGGTGTTGGCGAACCTGCTCCCGAAACCAGGCGCGTTGCGCCGGGGACAGCAGGCCACAACTGCCTCCGTTGAGGAAAATGAAAGGAACCCCCTGAACCGTGACCACGTGGTATTCCGGCCGATCCGGGAAGACCTGATGGAAGAGTGCCGGCTCGCCTTCACCGGGGTAGGTGTCATGGTTGCCCAGCGCCATGTGTACGGGGATGCGCGGATCGACGAGGCGC
>JBGQLF010000593.1:0-6685 GCA_041499985.1 Gemmataceae bacterium | reverse complement strand
TCACCCAGGTCGCCCAGGCGGCGGCTGGCAATCTCGACTTGCCCCGCATTCTCAGTGTAGCTCTGCGCGAGCTGGATCGCCGCTTGCCCTTGCACATCTCAGCCGTGTGGCTCCTGGAACACCCGGAAGCGCTCAACGTGGATTGCAGATTGCAGATTGCAGATTGCAGATCGACAAACGAATCTGGAACTTCCAATCTGCAATCTGCAATCTGCAATCTGCAATCCACGTCGGTGCCCTCCAACCCTGCGGCGGCATTAATCCTGACAGGTACCAGTGCACTGCTAACCGAGCCGGCCGGCGCCCTCCGCTTGGTTCCGGGCAAGCGTGTGCCCCTGGAGGAGACGCCGTTCGCGGTTTGTTTCCGCGAGGGCCAAGCCTTGTACGCGGACCTGCGGCGTCCGGAGGAACGGACCAGTTCGCTGACCCAGAGCCTGGCGGAGCGCGGGGCCACCTTCTCCTTTGCCGTCGCTCTGCGGACCGGCGACCAGCCCGTGGGGGTCTTGCAGTGTCTGAGTACGCGGCCCACCGGGTTCACCGCTGAGCAGATTCAACTGCTCTACCTGGTCGCCGACTTGCTCGGCCCGGCGATCTCGAACTGCCAATTCTTCCGGCGCTTGCGGACGGCTTACGAGGAGCTGCGCCAGACGCAAGACCAGCTGATCCAGGCAGAAAAAATGCGGGCGCTGGGCGAACTGGCAGGCGGCATGGCGCATGACTTCAACAATTCCTTGTGCGGCACGCTGGGCTTCATCGAGTTGGCCCTGCTGGAAAAGACGCTGCCGCCGTCCTGCCGTGGGTATCTCGAATCCGCCCGCCTCTGTTCGCTGGATGCCGCGCACACCGTGCGGCGCGTTCAGGATTTCGCGCGTTGGCAGCGCCACGAGGTTACCGTTCAGCTGCTGGATGTGAACGACCTGGTTCGGCAGACCGTCGATCTCACGCGCCACAAGTGGGAGAGCCTGTATCATGCACGCGGAACACCGGTTCAGGTCGAAGTGGCAACCGAGGCGACGGCATGGGTGGCCGGCAGCGCCGCCGAGGTACGCGAAGTCCTGACCAACCTGGTATTCAATGCTGTGGATGCCATGCCCGAGGGTGGGGTCCTGACCGTGAAGACGTGGAGCACGGCAAGTGATGTTTTTGTGGCCGTGAGCGATACCGGTGTGGGCATCTGCCCCTCGGTCCGGCATCGGTTGTTCGAGCCGTTCTTTACCACCAAGGGCGAGCGGGGCAATGGATTGGGTTTGAGCGTCGCCTTCGGCATCGTGAAGCGCTACGGCGGCGAAATCCTGGTCGAATCGGAACTCGGCTGCGGCTCGGTCTTCACGGTGCGCGTGCCCGTCTCCTCGGACAACACCGCTCCTTCCAAGGCGACGAGCCAGCCCACTGCTCCGGTGACGAAGGGACTGCGCATCCTCGTGATCGAGGACGAAGAGAGCATCCGGCGCTTCTTGGCGACGGCGCTCAACCGACTGGGCCATCGCCCGCGCCTTACCGCCGATGGACGCGAAGGCTTGGCAGCCTTTGCCGAGGAACACTTCGATGTCGTTCTGACCGATCTGGGTCTTCCCGGTATGAGCGGAGAGGAAGTCGCCCGGTCCGTGACCCGGCGCTCGCCGCAAACACCTGTGGTGTTATTGACCGGCTGGTCGGAACAGCTCAAGGCCGAGGCCGGCGTACTCGAAGGCGTGACGCAGATTCTCGGCAAGCCCGTCACCCTGAACACGCTGGCCACGACGCTGGCCGCGGTCTGTCGGGGCTAACCACCGGAAGGATGAGCCAAGCTTCCAGTAGCTGCGGCCACCTGTGTCCCTTCGCCGTACCATCCCTATATTGATCCTAGAGAAGGCTGGCTGGCGACTCGGCCTGTAGGTCGATGGCGCGCGCCAGGTCGCCGATGGCTCCGCATTGGGAGGAATAGCCGATGAGAACGACTGCGCGGTTAGTGCTCGGTAGCGGAATTCTAATCAGCAGCCTGGTCTGGGCAACGAGCCACGTCCAGGCCCAGAACAACCGCCGTGGAACCGTGGTCACGCTCGACGGGCTCAAGTCACAGACCCCGTCCGATTGGGTCGAAGAGCCGACCACGAGCCAGATGCGGATCAAGCAATTTCGCCTCCCGGCGGTCGGCAACGACAAGGACAATGCCGAGCTGACGATCTTCTTTTTCGGCACGGGCGGCGGCGGATCGGCCGAGGAAAACGTCAAACGCTGGAAAGGCATGTTCGTGCCTCCGGAGGGGAAGAAGATCGATGATGTGGCCAAAGTCGATAAGATGAAAGTCGGCGATGTCAACCTGACCTATCTCGACGTTCAGGGCACGTATTTGTTCAAGGACCAACCGTTCAACCCAAATTCGTCCACAACGCGGCGGCCGAATTATCGCATGCTCGGCGTCGTCTTCGAGAGCAAGAACGGCCCCTACTTCATGCGCCTGGTCGGCCCTGCGGATACGGTAGTACACTATAAGAAGGGTTTTGAGGATTGGCTCAAGGCGTTCAAATGAGAGTGCTGTAAGAGAAGAACTGGAACCGTTACGACCAGCTCGGGTGGCACGCCTCACGGGGCTGCCTCGTTGTTCCCATCATGGGTGCGGATTTTCTAGATTACGAGTTGCCGCCCGAACGCATCGCCCAGCAGCCGTGTGCCGAGCGCGACCAGGCACGCTTGTTGGTGGTCCGGCGTGTTGACGGGTCTCTGGAGCACCGGATCTTCGGCGAAGTGCCCGATCTGTTCGCGCCTGGTGACCTGCTCGTGCTAAACGACACGCGTGTTTTGCCGGCGCGACTGCTTGGGCGCCGGGCCGGCACCGGTGGGCGCTGGGAAGGCTTGTTCCTCCAGCAGCTTCCCGACGGCCTGTGGGAATTGCTCTGCCAAACCCGTGGGCGCCTGAGTGTGGGCGAAAGGATTGAGGTGGAACCGGGTCCCTTTCAGCTCCGCTTGGTCGGCAAGTCGTCCGAGGGCAGGTGGCTGGCTCAGCCGAGTGAGCCGGGACCCGTCGAGGTCCTGCTCGAGCGCCATGGCCAAATCCCGCTGCCGCCTTACATTCGCAAGGGCCGCGCCAGCGCCGCGGATCGCGAACGCTACCAGACCGTTTTCGCCCAACGGGCCGGGGCTGTGGCCGCTCCCACCGCGGGGCTGCACTTCACGCCCCGTGTCTTCGAGCGCCTGAAGCAGCGTGGCATCGGCTGGACCTTCGTCACCCTGCACGTGGGCCTCGGCACCTTTCAACCGATCCAGGCGGACGACGTCACCCACCACCGGATGCACCGCGAATGGGGTGAACTCTCGGCCGACGCCGCGACTGCCATCCAGGCCTGTCGGGCACGCGGCAACCGCGTGATCGCGGTCGGAACCACAGCCGTGCGCGTTTTGGAAACCGTGGCCAGTTCCGGGCCGATCCGTCCCTGGTCCGGGGATACAGATTTGTTTATCTATCCCCCCTACGCGTTTCGAGTCACCGACGCGCTGATCACGAACTTCCATTTGCCACGCACGAGCTTGCTCCTGCTCGTAAGCGCCTTTGCCGGCGTGGTTTTGATCCGGCAAGCGTACTTGACGGCCATTGAGCAGGCGTATCGCTTCTACAGCTACGGCGACGCCATGCTGATCCTTTAGGAGCACGGTATCATGCAATTCCGGGACGTGCAGAGGGTGAGTGATGGAAACTGAACCTGTCTTCACTGTGGATGTGCGGAACCACGTGCTCAACCCCGCAGAGGCAGAGATCCGCATCACGACTCGCCTGACCGACCTGCACGCAAAACTCGAGCTGCGTGGCCGGCTCATGGGACCACGCTGTCCCTATGCCACCACCGTGGAAGTGGCTTATCCGCTCCGCCCGTTGCCGACTTCCCGGGCGAAGGAAGATGCTGTGGAGGCGCGGGTCATCATCCCCGAACCCAACTTATGGGAGCCGCAGGCGCCCTTTATTTACGCCGGTCCGGTGGAGTTGTGGCATGATGACCGGAAAGTAGGCCAGATTACCATCACGCATGCGTTGCGCACGTTGCGGTTGAGCAGGCGCGGCCTACGGCTAAACGGACACCCGTTGCAGGTTCGAGGTGTGGCGGGCAGCAGATTCACAGAGGAGGAGCTACGCAGCCTGCATGACGCGGGCTGCAACCTGCTGCTGGCACCTGTGCCGGTTGGATCGGCATTCCTGTGGTATCGGGCTGAAGAGTATGGCTTCCTAATGCTCGGCCGGATTTCGGTGGACGATACGGAGGAGATTCTGTGGCATGCGGAAGGATTTCTATGCCACCAAACCTCTTGCTTCGGTTGGCTCTTGCCGCAACAATGGCTCACAACTTCATATCCCTGGCAGGCGGCTATTCGGCTCTTGTACGAGGACAGAGACAATTGGGTGGGGATCGAGTTATCCGAGGTCCCCCCCGCCCCGCTCCCGGACGAAGTATCCTTTCTTGCTTGCACGGCCCAGCTGCTGCCGCAGGTGGCGCACATCCCTCTCCCCAAGCTCCTCCTGAGGGAGCAAGCGGCCCAGGGCGCCGAGAACTGGGTCGAAGCGATCGCCTCCCCGGATCTCCTGGGGTGGGTCAGCGCTACGCCGTGATCTCCGCCAGCGCCCGGGCTAGCTGATCGACGTCGTCTTCCGTGTTGAAGGGCCCCGGACTGACCCGCACCGTCCCGTCTGGAAAAGTCCCCAAGGCGCGGTGGATGTACGGGGCGCAGTGCAAGCCGGGACGAATCGCGATCTCAAAAGCCTGATCCAGGACGCCGCCCAGCTCTGCGGCGGGCAAGGCTTCGCTCCGAAAACTCAGTGTGCCGACATGTCGAGACCAATCTTGATGCCCAAAAACCTCGTAACCGCCGATCTCCTCTAGCCGGTGGCACAAGCGCTCGATCAGGGCTACCTCGTGCGTCCGGATCCGTTCGACGCCCTGTTCCTGCACGTACCGCAACCCCGAAGTCAGGCCAGCGACTCCGAGGACATTGGGCGTTCCACCTTCGAGGTAATAGGGAAACTGGCGTGGCTGCGTCTCACTCGACGAGTCGCCTCCAGTGCCACCCTCCCGCCACGCACGCACCGGGGCCCGCGGTCCCACATAAAGCGCCCCGGTGCCGGTCGGTCCCAAGAGCGACTTGTGGCCCGGAAACGCCAGCAGATCGATCGCCAGCGCTTGGACATCGATGGGCACTACCCCGGCCGTCTGGGCCGCGTCCACGAGGAAAAGCAGATCGTGTTCGCGGGCGATTCGTCCCACCGCGGCGATCGGCTGGAGGGTGCCGAGTACATTGCTGGCGTGCGTGAGGGCGATGAGGCGGGTACGGGGCGTGAGGGCCTGTCGAATGGCCTGGGGATCGATGGTACCACCGCCGTCTGCGTGGATGCGCGTGAGAGTGATCCGGCCGGCCAGTTCCAGAGCACGTAGCGGCCGACTGACACTGTTGTGTTCCAGGTCCGTCGTGATCACGTGATCGCCGTCAGTCAGCACGCCCTTGAAGGCCATGTTGAGGCCATCAGTACAGTTGAGCGTGAACACGAAGCGCTCCGGGTCCTCGCCGTGGAACAACTGGTTGAGCAAGTGCCGGGCATCGTCCAAGGCACGTTCGGCAGCAAGGGCCATCTTGTGGCCAGCGCGGCCCGGATTGGCGAGGCTTTGGCGGGCGAAGCGGTCCAGGGTCTGGTAGACGGCCTCGGGCTTCGGAAAACTGGTCGCGGCGTTGTCGAGGTAAATCATGACGGGCCTATTGCGGCTGAATGTCGGCTAGGGGAGGAGATCGCGCACCGAGATTGTACCAATCTGCTGGCCGGCGAGGATCAAGGGCACCACATCCTTGAGGCCGTACTCCTGCTGTTGCCGGTAAGCGGGAGATTTCCCAGCCTTGGGCTGGCTGTAGACTTCGAGCTTTGATTCGACGATATTGATGATCCAGTAAATTTGAATACGAGCTTGAGCATAAAGGCGCGCCTTGAAACTCCGGTCATAGGCGAGCGTCGTGTCGGCAACCTCGACAAGCAGCGCGATGTCCTTCGGATGTGGATGGGATTTCTTGTAGCGCCGGGCGGGACCCCGCGCTACAACGACATCGGGTTCTGGCTCGCTCTCTTTCGTGGTGATCGCCGATTGGATCCGAACTACCCAGTCGGTCGGCACACGTGCCAAGAGTTCGGTTTGGACGAGCAAGAGGGTGCAGTCATGAGGCGGGTTATGGACCATTTTTGGTAGAATCAAGCCTTCGAGCAGCTCCACACGGTCGTTCTTCGTGAGGACGCCGGTCTCGATCATGTGATGGTACTGCTTAACCGTGAACCGATAAGCGGGAAGCGGAGGTAGCTGGCTCGCCGTGGACATGCCACTGTCTCCTCTCAGTGCCCAATGTACTTTGCGTACAACGTTCGGGCCTTGTCCACATCGTTGGTCCCCTTGATGATCGCCCGGCCATCGGGGAACACCGTGAACTGGTAACCATCGGCGTCGAACTTGAGCAGAAATCGATTGTAGCTCACCTCGCCGAGCATTTCCAAGTGCCGGGCCAGTTCCGCGAACTGCAACTGCGTGGCGGTGCGGTGAGAGACCTGCACGGCGTTACGCCCGCACAGGCTGATGGTGTGCGAGCCCTGCTCGCCCTCCAACCATTCGAAACGCCGGCGTTGGCAGCAGGGGCAATCAACCGTCCCGAGCAGCGGCGCGATCTTGATCCGCCGCTGCATGTTCTC
>JBGQLF010000592.1:0-6687 GCA_041499985.1 Gemmataceae bacterium | reverse complement strand
TCAAACAGCTGTTGCCGTTGCTGCTGGACAGCGTCACCACGACGCGCGGCACGGAAATCCAAGCCCGGGTCAATATCAATACAGCGCCGCAGTCGGTGCTGGCGGCCTTGCCAGGGCTGGCCGATGCGGACGTGCAAAACATTCTCAGTACGCGTCCGAGCCCGGAGACCACCGATGCGCCCGATCCCATTTACCAGACGCCGGCGTGGCTGATCACAGAAGCCAACTTCCAACCGAGCACGCTGAAAACCCTGGAGCGCTACATCACCGCCCACACGCAAGTCTACCGCGTGCAAGCGCTCGGCTACTTCGATGGCGGTGGGCCGACGGCCCGCATCGAGGCGGTCATCGACATGAACGCTGGACGGCCACGGATTATCTACTGGCGCGATTTGACGGAATTGGGGAAGGGATTTGATTTACAAAGTGGTCAGTAGTCCATAGTGAGTAGCCAAGAACAGAAAGCTACGATGTCTCTGGCTACGGACTACTGACTACGGACTACTGACTTCTCTCATGGAGAACGCACCTTGGCACGCTTCCTGGCCCTTGACTGGGACCATCAACAACTGCACGTCGTCGCCGCCACGGTCGGTGGGGGGGGCGTGCGCATCCAACAGGCTGCCGTCTGGCAAGAACAACAAAGCCCCAATCCCGCCGAGGCCGAAGCGCTGGGCAAACTGCTGCGCGAGCGCCTCAAGGCCGCGGGCATCGCGCCGGCGCCGGTGCTGATCAGCCTCGGCCGTGACCGCGTCATCCTCAAGGAGGTCCGCTATCCCGCGGTCTCCGCGTCGGAAGAGGCGGCCATCGTCCGCTTCCAGGCCGTCAAGGAATTGACGGACCCAGCCGAGGAAGTGGTCATCGACTATACCTCTGCCGGGGACCCCTCTGCCACGGGCGAGCAGCGCGCCTGGGCCCTGGTACTGCGCCGCGAATTGCTCAACACCTACCAGACGCTGTGCAAAGCCGCCGGACTGAAGCTGGTGGGCATCACGCCCCGGCCGTTCGGCACACTCACGGCCCTGCGCCGTCTGGTCGGCACCACGGTGCTGACGCCCGCGCCCGATCCGCCCGATGCGGCCATGGCCGTGCTCACCGTCACCGAACGCTGGGCCGAATTCTGCGTGGTACGCGGGGACACGTTGCTGTTCGCGCGCGCGCTGGCGCCGGGAGCAGGCCTGGCCGGCGAAGTGCGCCGGAACCTGGCGGTGTACCTGGGCCAAGCGCAGCAGAATCCGGTGCGGGCGGTCTACCTGGCCGGCAGCACGGAGCACGCCGCGCTGCGCCAGCGCCTGCAAGACATGCTGGCGATTCCGATCCACTCTTTTGATCCCTTTGGCGGCGTCGAGAAGCCTGAATTGCCCACCGACAAGCGGGGCGAATTTGCCGGGGCGGTGGGTTTGCTGCACGCCCTGGCGGACCGGCGCCCGCTGGCGATCAACTTCGCCAAGCCCAAACAACCCAAGCCGCCGCGCGATCCCAATAAACGCCGCATTCTGCTCGGCGCCGGTGTGGCGGCGGCAGTCCTGGTCGCGGCCGCCGTCTATTGTGTCTCCCAGGTGGCCGCCAAGGATCGCATTCTGACCGAGCGGGCTCTGGAAAAAGCTGAGCTGGATCAGCTGCTGGCCCAGATGGAGGACGACTCCAAGCGCATTAAGGCGCTGGACGATTGGACCCAGAGCGAGATCGTCTGGCTCGATGAGCTCTATGACCTGACCGATCGCTTTCCGGATACCAACAAAGCGTTCCTGCTGCAATATACGGCGGTGCCGCTGCTCAAGGCCGCCACCGCCAAGAGCAAGCACGTGGCCAAGGTTGAGATCAAGGGTGCCACCACCGACGATTATCAACCCGTGGACAAGCTCATCTCGGACCTGGTCCGCGAGGGGTACGCCAACGTCAAGCCGAAGAATCTTGCCCGCAATACCGGCGTCGATGTCCGGCGCTATCCGCAGCAATTTACCACCAGCATGGAGGTTGATAAGCTGCCGCCGACGAAGTATGTTCGCCAGATGCCTGCTCCACCCCCGCAACAACAACGCGGACGGGGTGGGCGGAACCGCGGCGGTTTTGATGGTGGCTTCGGTGACTTCGGAGGAGGCAGGCCATGAATCCACGCGAACGCATCCTGGCGATGGGCCTGGTCGGCGTCCTGGCGATTGTGGGGGGCTATTTCGCCCTGCTCAAGCCGTTTTACTTCGACGCCTTGAAGGAGCGCGATGCCACTATCGCGCGCCTCCAGAAGGATATCACTGAACGCTCCGACAAGGTGCAGCAGATCCAGCGGGATCTCCCCAAACTGGAGCGCTGGCGCGTACTCAGTCTGCCCAACCCCAACGACCCGGTGATGTCGCAGCGCGCGTACGAGATTTATCTCACGGATCTGCTGCGCGACAGTGGGTTCACGGCGGCCTCGGGCACGCGCGTGACTCCGGAACCCCCGGATATCAACAGCAGCCCCAAGCTGAGTCCTACCAAGAAAGAGCCGATCTACACCTTGCTGCCGTTCAAGGTCGTGGCCCACGGCGATCTGAGCAGCTTGGTGAAAATGATGGAAGACTTTTACCGCACCGGACTCTTGCACCGGATCAAGAACCTGGCGATCCGAAAGCCGTTGACAGCCTCGGGCCCGCAGCAGCAGCAACGGGTGGGCGAGCTGGATATCGACATGACGATCGAAGCGGCCATTATCAACGGGGCCGAGAGCCGGCAAATCCTGCTGCCCAACATTTCCCGGCGGCTGTTGCGAGTCGACGTGATGACAGGGATGTATGGATACCCGACAATGTTGGCCTTGGTTCCCTGGGCCGTGGGTCCCGCCGGTCTGCTCGGCCCGCGTGTCCTGGCGCAGCCGCCTCGGCAATACGCGTCGATCGTCGCCAAGAACATCTTCACGCCCGCTAGCGCCACCGTCCGGGATCGCTCCCAGGAGGTAGAAGCGACGCGGTTTGTCTTCCTGAACACGATTTCGCGCGGCGGGAAGTACTACGAGGCGATTCTGTATGACCTTTACAATAACTTTACCTTTCCTCGTCTCCGGGCAGAGCCGGAATCCGGCCAACCCTCCAGGGGCTTTGATAGCTTTAATATCCGGGGTGACGAGGGTGAATCCTTAATGCGGGGCACGGTGGTTCGCATCTCCACGCGCGACCTGATCTTCCGCGTGGACGAAAACTACTATTCCTTTCATGTTGGACAAAGTTTAAAAGACGCCCTCAAAGATAACCGGCTCACGACAGCACAGTTGAAAGATCTGGGCATCGCGCTCACTGCGGAGAAGCTGACCAGCGAGCAGTGAAGTGGGCGCTTTGGGGCAGCGTGGGGGCATGTGCTTGGCAGCGGGGGCTAACGCCAGCCGCTCGCCAGGCAAGGTTTTTCGGCATGGTTCCAAATGTGGGTGGCACGCCCTGAGTCTTCGAAGGGCGTGGGGCTGCGGAAAACACGCCCTTCGAAGACTCAGGGCGTGCCACCCGGAAACGGGTCTTCTAGAACCATACCGGTTATCCTTGAGTTTTTTTGGGGGCAACGGCGAAAAGGGCTCAAGAATCTGGGTCGGGTTTGCCGATTAGAAGGGGGAAGAGGGGTACCACTGTCGGCATTTGCTCTCGCACCGTCCCAGAACAGCCTATAATGACTCTCGGTCCGCTGCGGGCGCCCCGTAGCGACGGTGGCTCACGTCCTATCTTCGGCATGCGGCAGGGTACAGTTATGCGAGCTATTCAAGCGAGCACGTGGCAGCGAGTTTTCTTCTTGGGGGTCCTGGTCGCCTTGGGGGGCTGGGCAGTCGGGGCGCACGCCTACGACGCGCAGCAACCCGCCAAAGGTGAACCGGCTTCGCAGCCGCCTGCGCGGGGCAAAGCCGACGCCGCTGCGAACGGACAGGAAAAGATGGTGTTCGAGATGCGCGACAAGCCCTGGAACCAGGTGCTCGAGTGGCTCTGCGATATCACCAAGCTCCCGCTCGTGGGCCCCAATAGGCCGACCGGCACGTTCAACTTCATTGGCGCCAAGGGGAAGATGTACACCATCCCCGAGATCATCGACTTCATCAACGAAGGGCTGCTCGCCAACAAGGACACGCAGAAGTACGTCCTCATCCGCCGCGAGCAGTCGCTTACGCTGGTGCCGGCCGATGAAAAGATCGATCCGGCCATCGTGCCCCGGATTGACATCAAGGACCTGGACAAACGCGGCAAAACGGAAATCGTCTCGATCGTGGTGCAGCTGACAGGCCTGGTGGTCGAGGATCTCGCCATCGAGGTCAAGCGCATGATGGGGCCCTTTGGCGAAGCAATGCCCATTCAAGCGGCCAACCAGCTCGTGTTGCAAGACACTGCCGGCAACCTGAAGCAGGTGTACAAGACCATCAGTGATATCGAGAACGAGACCGCGGGCCAGTCGGAGACGTTCACGCACCAGTGCAAGTACATCAAGTCCCGCGATGCGGAGCAAACGCTCAGAGCTTTCTTTGGCCTTCCCACGGCAACCTCAACTCCGGCCGACTTCGTTGGTGGTGGTGGTGGTGGCGGCCCCGGCGGGCGCCGTGGTGGCGGCGGCGGCGGCCAGGGCTTCCCCGGTGGAGGCGGCTTCCAGGGCGGCTTCCAGGATCCCGGCTTCGGTGGCGGTTTCCAGGGCTTCCCCGGTAATTTCCCCAATATGAACAACTTCCCCGGTGGCGGTGGTCAGGGGGGTGGTGGCCGCGGCAACCGCGGCAGTCAGGCTGGCGATACCTCTACCCGCCAGCGCATCGTTCGCGTCACGTCCGAAGACCGGACCAACACGGTCATCGTCAATGGCCCACCCAACCGGATTGCCCAGGCTCGGCAGGTGATGTTGAAGATTGACATGGCCTCGTTCGCGGGCCAGCAGCCGATCATCCTCGGACCACCGACGATCAAGACCTACCAGGTACCGGCCGGCAACGCCGAGGCCATCGCCAAGACGCTCCAGGATATGTACAAGACGGCCAACAACATCAAAATCATCACCGCAGGCAACAGTCAGATCCTGATCTCGGCCATGCCCGATGATCAGCTGGAGATCGCACGGCACATCGTCACGGCCAGCGATACGAACATCCGCACCGAGTACATCCCCCTGGATCAATTGGATTCCATCAAGGTGGCGAACACCCTCAAGGATATGTTCGGCGGCGGCGATGGCAAAACGGGCGCCTTTATCGATGCCGCGGGTGACGGCCGCAATGCCCTGATCGTCCGCGGCACCGGCGATCAAATCAAGGAGATCGATCTCACGCTCAAGGCGATCGGTGAGACCGGTGCCCTGACCGGCAACATGCGCATCATCCCCCTCGACAAGGTCAGTGCGGCGACGCTGGCCGAGGAGCTGAAACGCTTGCTGCCGCAGATGCGGCAAAACCCAGTCCGGGTAATTGGGGCGGGCGCTACCCCTGCTCCCAAGCCAGAACCACCGAAGACCAAGCCGGATTTGGAAGAGGAGCAGCAAAACGCTGCGCCCGATGATGATCCGCCCGCGCAGGGCAATTCACAGTTAGTTGATCCGCAAGCGCAGAAAGCGCCCAGCGGCGAAAAGCCTGGTCGCAAAGACGCTCCCATCAACATCATGCCGTCGGGGAACAGGATCCTGGTCACGAGCGATGATCCCGAGGCGTTGAAGCTGGTGCAGGAATTGATCCGCGTTCTGACGCAAACGCCCGGCGGCGAAGGGGACTTCCAGGTCATCAAGCTGAAGAATGCCAACGCCGCGGACGCCGCCCGGATCATCGACGAGATCTTCAACGGCCGGCAGCAGAACCAGGGTGGCTTTGGCGGCATCCCCGGCGGCTTCGGCGGTGGCTTTGGCGGTGGTTTCGGTGGCCGTGGAGGTGGCCGCTTTGGTGCGGTGGCTCCTCCCGAACCCAAGGTCCGGATCGTGGCCGATCCAGCCACCAACTCGCTGCTTGTAAAGGCCAGCCCGGTCGACCTGGCCACGATCAAACGTCTGCTGGATACGTCGATCGACGCCGACGACACCGAGTCCAACGCTATCACCAAGACGCACTTCGTCGGGCCGTTCCAGTACGCCAGTGCCATGGAACTGGCCCAGGTGATCCGCGACGCCTACCGCGATTACATGAACGCCAGCCCGACGTCGACCACGGTAGGCGGCCTCAATGGATTCGGCTTCAGTCCTACGGGTGGGGGGTTCGGCAGCCCGTTCTCGGGCGGTACCCGCGGCGGTGGTGGTGGTGGTGGTGGCCGCAGTCGCTCCACCACCCCGACGCTGTCGATCGGTGTGGATGATCGCAGCAATAGCCTGGTCGTCGTTTGCTCTGACAAGATGTTCACAGACGTCAAGACGCTGATCAACACCCTGGAAGAGGCTGCCCAGAAGTCGACGCGGACGGTCAAGGTAGTCTCGCTCAAGGGCGTCGATCCGCTCCTGGTGCAGCAGGCCATCAGTGCTATCCAGGGCCGCACCAGTAGCACGACTTCGCAGACGCCCGGCTTCGGCAGCAATGGCATGTCGGGGTTCAGCGGCACGCGCGGCGGTGGCTTCACCGGCGGTGGCCTCACCGGCGGTGGTGGCTTCACCGGCGGCACCGGCGGCTTCACGGGTGGTGGCGGCACCGGCTTCCGCTCAGGCTTCACGGGTGGTGGCGGTGGTGGCTTCCCAGGCGGCGGTGGCGGCTTCCCAGGCGGTGGCGGCTTCCCAGGCGGTGGCGGC
>JBGQLF010000591.1:0-6691 GCA_041499985.1 Gemmataceae bacterium | reverse complement strand
CGCCTTCGGCATCTCCTGGTCCCTGGGGCTGACCGGTGAGGCCGGTTTCATCCTCGCTCTCCTCGCGGGACTCGTCAGCGGCAATTTCTTCCCGGGGCTGACGGCCTGGCTGAAGGAGGCGACGCGGCCAGAGTGGTACATCAAGACGGCCATCGTCATCCTGGGCGCTTCCCTGGGCATCCAGGCCGCGGGCGCAACGGGCTTGGTGCGGGCGATCATGTTCCGAGGAGTGGCCGCCATCATTGAAGCATACCTGGTCTATTGGGCCCTGGTCTATTTTGTCGCACGGCGCTACTTCCGCTTTAGCCGGGAGTGGGCAGCGCCTTTGGCCTCGGGCATCTCGATCTGTGGCGTCTCGGCCGCCATCACCACGGGCGCGGCCATTCGGGCCCGGCCGATTGTTCCGATCATGGTGTCCTCCCTGGTCGTCGTGTTCGCCGTCGTGGAGTTGCTGCTCCTTCCGTTCCTGGCCCAGACGTTTCTGCATCACGAACCGATGGTCGCGGCGGCGTGGATGGGGCTGGCGGTCAAGACCGACGGCGCAGCGGTGGCCAGCGGTGCCATCACGGAGGCGCTGATCCGGACAAGGGCAGCCGAAAGCGGCATCGCCTACGAAGCCGGCTGGATGTTGCTGACAACAACGACCGTCAAAATCTTCATCGATGTATTCATCGGCATTTGGGCATTTGTGCTGGCGCTCGTTTGGGTCTATGGCATCGACAAGAAACCGGGGCAGACGGTGCCGCTCGGGGACATCTGGCGGCGCTTTCCGAAGTTTGTGCTTGGCTACTTCTTGACCTTTCTGTTGTTGCTCGGCGTCGCGCTCGCCCGGCCCGACCTCCTCGGCAACCTCAAGGCGGCTACCGACGAAAGCGATCTATTCCGGCGGCTGTTCTTCGTGATGACCTTCTTCACCATCGGGCTCGGCGCCAACTTCCAGAAACTCTGGGCGGAAGGAATTGGCCGCCTGGCGCTCGTGTATGTCGTGAGCCTGTTTGGGTTCGTGATCTGGATCGGTCTGGCGATCTCGTGGGTGTTCTTCCACGGCGCCCATCCCCCCATCCTTCAGGGAGGTCCCTGAGATGCCCGCGAAAGTTCCTCCGACTATCCCTCCCACAGAGGCGCAGCTCGCCGAGGAGTTGGCCGCCATCCCTTACCAACCGTTGCTCCCCATCGAGAAGAAGCTGATTGTCTGGAGCCTGGTGCTGGGCATCTTGCTCCTGGCCATTCTCGTCTGGCTCAGTTCCACATTTTTCCCGATCACATCGGAGGGATGAACGATGTACACTCGACGCGCGATGGTTTGACCTGAGCCCGACGCGCCAGCGAGGAATGTTCCCTCGCTGGCGCGTCGGGCTCAGGTCAACTTGGGCCGCGTTGAGGGACCATCCAGAGCCTAGAAGAGGCCGATCTTGGTCACAGCGATCTTACCGCTAAAGCAGACATCGACATCGGTGCCCGTCTCGCGGCGCCGCCGATGGTAGTCGCCGTCATAGTGCAGCCATTCGCCTTCTTCACGGAAGCTCAATGGCAGCGGCGCCGGATCGAGCCGGCAGAAGACGACCTCGGGAGCCGGTGCGCCGGGTGGGAGGTGCGGCAGATTGATGTTCCAAAACGTTCCCCGCTCCCACGGACGGGCAAGCAGATCGTGCAGCAGCGGCCGGACCCAGGTGGCGGCGCGCTCCCAATCCACGGGCAGACCACGCTGGCGATACTGCGACAGGGCAATACCGGGAAAGCCGTGGAGCACTGCTTCGCGCACCGCCGCGACCGTGCCGGAATGGTGCACATCAGCGCCGAGATTACCTCCGGCGTTGATTCCGGACAGAATCCACGTGGCGTCCGAAGCCAGGCGGTGCAGACCGACGCGGACACAGTCGGCTGGAGTGCCATGAACCGCGTACTGGCTGGTCCGCCGTTGCTCCACGCGAATCGGCTGATCCGTCGTCACGCGATGGCTGCACCCGGACAAGGCATCGACCGGAGCCACCACGACCGGCTCGCCGATGCCGGTAGCCGCTGTCCACAGAGCTTCGATTCCGGGAGCCTGAATGCCGTCATCATTGGTAAGCAGTAGCTTCATGAGGTTTCAACTCACCCCGGCCCGAAGACTCACGGAAATCGTCGTTCCCTTATCATGCCGCATGCCGTGAACAGGCACAAGAGAGGATCAAGCCGTTCCAGCAGGTGGGGAGGCCCTTGCGCACCGAGCCTGCGGTTACTATCATACGAAGAGGAGGTAAGAGCATGAGCACGGTTTCCCATCCCGGCAAGTTGGCCCTGGTAGTCGGCGGGGGTCCTGCCCCGGGGATCAACGGCGTCATCAGTGCCGTGACTCTCGAAGCAATCGACTATCACGGCCTGGAGGTGATCGGCTTTCTGGATGGCTTTCACTGGCTGGTCCAGGGCGACCCCACGCACTTCCGGCGGCTCCAGATCGATGACGTCAAAGGGATCCACCAGCGCGGCGGCTCCATCCTGGGGACGTCGCGCACCAACCCCACGACGTCCGAAGCCCACATGCGCCACGTGCTGGACGTGCTGGAGCGCCATAACGTCGGCTACCTCGTGACGGTCGGCGGCGACGATACCGCCTATTCCGGCAGTCAGGTGTATCTGCGTGCCGGCGGGCGCATCCGCGTTGCCCATGTCCCCAAGACGATCGACAACGACCTGCCCTTGCCGGCCGCCACTCCGACGTTCGGCTTCGAGACGGCCCGGCACCTGGGAGTAGCCACGGTGCGCAACCTGGCAGAGGATGCGCGCACCACCTCCCGCTGGTATATCATTGTCAGCATGGGCCGTGCTGCCGGCCACCTGGCGTTGGGCATTGGCAAGGCAGCCGCGATCACGCTCACGATCATCCCCGAGGAGTTTCGCGGCCGGCCGGTATCCCTCGATGAGGTGTGCGACATCCTCATCGGGGCGATCATCAAGCGCCGGAGTCAGAACAACAATTACGGCGTGGCGGTCCTGGCGGAGGGGTTGATTGAAGCGATCGGGGAAAAAGGCTTGTTGGCGGCGATGAACGCCGGTGAATTGGGCCGCTACGGCCAGCTCTCACGGGATCCCCACGGCCATTTACGACTGGGGGACATCGAATTCGGCCGCATGATCAAGGACCGGCTCGCCATGCGCGTGGAAGAGCTCGGTCTGAACACCACGCTCATCGACAAGGATCTCGGCTACGAATTGCGCTGCGCCGACCCGATTCCGTTCGACGTGGAGTACACGCGCGACCTCGGCTACGGCGCGGTCAAGTTCCTCCGTTCCGAGATGGCCTCGCGCTGTGGCGCGATTATTAGCTTTGTCGGCGGACGCATGCAGCCGTTGCCCTTCGACCAGATGATCAATCCCAAGACGGGACGGATGCTGCCGCGCAAGGTCGATGTGGATAGCGAAGCTTACGAGTGTGCTCGCCGCTACATGATTCGGCTCGAACGGCGCGACTTCGAAGAGCCGCCACGCCTGGCCCGGTTGGCCGGAGCCACCAGCATGACACCGGAGCAGTTCCGCCTGCGCTTCGGTTACCTCGTCGGAATCGTTTGAAGCGGTGATCAGCCTTCGGCGTGTGCCGAGAGCCGATCCGGTCTACCTCGTGGCTCTAATTGAGCCAGAAGCGCTGCCTCTCCATTCGGTACAAGTAAAAAGCCTTCGGCGCCATCCGTGCCAGGGACTGGCAAGGAGCCGGCTGCTTCTGGGTCTTGGTGACGGGCTCGTCCGCCACCAGGGCCTCGAACAACGGATCGACCATGCGGCTCTTGACATACTCAGTGCAGTTAACCAGCACGAGATCGGAGCGCTGTTGGTGCAACTGGCGGCGCAACTGGGCCAAGGCGGCCAGCGCGTAGCTGGAAAAGTCACTCACCTGGGAACACTCCAAGACATAGCGTCTCGCCGGCTGCTGGCGAGCCTTGCGACAGATGGCCTGCACTACAGGCCCCAGCGCGTGCAGATCGACGTAACCGGTGAGTACCAAGACGACGGATTCGACACTAGACCTGTTTTTGGGCATGTTGATCACCTAGATCGTTGCGAACTTGAGAGGGGGCCATCGAATTCACGCAAACTGGATGCAGATCGCGTGCCAATCGTCGAAAAGCGAATCAAGAAGCCACCGCGATCGCGTCTCGCGGGGCGCTCGGCATCGACCAGCCCACGCCTGGAGAGGGTCGTGTCCTGTTGGAGGCGGATCGCAAGTCTTTTTGCTCATTCTAGTTGCGGTCTGCCCCGCGAGGTTTTCCGGGCTGACCGAGGGGGTCTCTCAGAAGAGCGGGCCCAGATGAGTGAAAAAGGCCCTCGACCCTGTCCCGAAACCAGCGCGGGGGCGGGCGTTAATCCTCGTTAATTCCAGCTTTACACTTCGTTACCGCGGTGAACCAGCTCCCCGGAGGTTGGCGGACAGCGTGTCCGGCCGACCCGCTGAGGCGTTGCCCTGGGGACAATAGCCCTCTGAGTCGTACTACCCTGCAAAGGCCGGATTGACAGGCTCCCGGCGCGACGGCACTCTGGAAAGGTCGGGGAGAGGTTGATCGGCAGTGCCAATGAATCGGTTCGCCGGATGTTGTACTCGTGCAGGAGGCTGTCCATGCATCTTTCGGCCGCGGTTGTCGGACTGGTTAGTCTTTTCGGGGCGCCGGGGGGGAATGCGATGCGATCGGGGACAGCGGCCGACCCGGCGACGCTCGAGCAGGGAACCGTCGCCTTCTGTCCAAGCGGCGACCAGGAGAGCATCCCGGAGCGTTATCGGCTCTCCGCCCATACGTTTCCGTACACGCTGGAGCGCCAACGTGAGCTGCCCAACAGCGAAGTCGAGATCTACCAGCTTCGCTTTCCTTCGCCGGTCGTCACCGATTGTCAGGAGAACAACACCGTCTACGCGGAGTATTACCGGCCGCGGGGAGCCGGTCCCTTTCCCGGGGTGATCGTGCTCGATATCACCGCCGGCAACCAGCAGCTGTCGCGGAGCATCGCCACCTGTCTGGCGCAGAATCGGATCGCGAGTTTGTTCGTCCAGATGGCGTACTACGGGCCGCGGCGGCCGCCCGGCAGCAAAAGGAGGTTGTTGTCGGTCGATATTCCGCATACACTGGAAGCCGTCCGCCAAACCGTGCTCGATCTGCGCCGCGCCTCCACGTGGTTGGAGGGCCGGTCGGAAATCGATGCGAAGCGACTCGGCATCTTGGGCACGAGCCTCGGCAGCTTCCTGGCGGCTCTGACGGCGGAGATGGAGCCCAAGCTGCGGCGCGTCGCGATTCTTCTGGGCGGCGGCGGCCTCGTCGATGCCTATTACGAGGATCGGCGGGCGGCACCTTATCGCAAGGTATGGGAGGCGCTGGGGGGCACCAAAGAGCAGGTCATCCGCATCCTGGCCCCAGTTGATCCGCTAACGTGCGCCGCCAACCTCCGCGACCGACGAGTTCTCATGATTGCCGCCAAGCGCGATGAGATCGTGCCCCCCGAGGCCGCCGAGGCACTGTGGCAGGCGACGGGCAAGCAGAAGATCGTGTGGTACGATTGCACACACTACGGTGCGGTCCTGTACTTCGTGGCGGCCCTAAAGCATGTAGTGGAGCACTTTGGAGCGGAGTAGGAGGAGTAACACTGGCATGGTTCAGCACTGGATACAAGTTCCGTAGTGCAGGCGGCTCCTCGCACGCGCTCAAGCTTGCCGTGCATAGCGCCGTCGATCCGCCTCCTTCAACAGCGCCTTCCGTAACCGAATTCCCTTGGGCGTCACTTCGACGAGTTCATCGTCCTCGATGTATTCAAGAGCTAGTTCCAGTGTCATCTGCCGCGGCGGCTTGAGAATGACGCTCTTGTCGGACCCGGCCGCCCGCACATTGGTCAGCTTCTTCTCGCGGCACACGTTAACGGGCAGGTCGTTGTCGCGGCAGTGTTCGCCGACAATCTGTCCTTCGTAGACCGACTCGCCGGCGCCGATGAACAACGCGCCCCGATCCTGGAGATTATCCAGAGCGTACGCCGTCGTCCGCCCCGTCTCCGTCGAGACCATGACGCCGTTGAGCCGCGCCGGAATGCTGCCGCGCACCGGCTGGTAGTCATAGAAGTTATGGTGCATGATCGCCAGGCCGCTGGTCGCATTCATGAGGCGGGTCCGCACGCCGATCAGCCCCCGTGCTGGGATCGTGAACTCCACATGGCTCATCTCGCCGCGGGCATCCAGCTTCAGACACTCGGCCCGGCGATTGCCGACCAGTTCCATCACCGCACCCACTGAGGAAGGCGGCACCTCGATCACCAGGTACTCAATCGGCTCCAGCGTCTTCCCGTCAATCTGTTTGGTGATGACGCGCGGTTTGCCCACCGCTAACTCGTAGCCTTCCCGGCGCATGTTTTCCAGCAAGATCGACAGGTGCAACAGCCCGCGCCCGGAGACATGGAATTCATCGCGGCGGGTCTCGCTCGGCACGACACGCAGGGCGACGTTCGATTCCAGCTCCTTGAAGAGCCGATCGCGCAGCTGCCGGCTCGTGACATAGGTGCCATCCTGCCCGACGAAGGGTGAATCATTGATGCGGAAGACCATGTCGAGCGTCGGCTCATCGACCGTGATCGGCGGCAGCGCCACAGGATTCTCGATATCGGCGATGGTATCGCCGATATCGACCGCTTCCAATCCCACGACCGCGCAAATGTCGCCGGCGCTGACCTCGTCGGTCTCGATGCG
>JBGQLF010000590.1:0-6699 GCA_041499985.1 Gemmataceae bacterium | reverse complement strand
GCTGGGTGGCCTGTTCGCGATAGCCCAATGGTACTTTCTCCTTTCACTCAGCAAGCTGCCGGCCTACACCGGTTCCGTGGCGGCGGGAACCCTCCTGCCCTCGTTTCGCACCAGCCTGGCGGACGGCTCCGTCTGGGATCAGGACAAGCTCCGGGGTGAGCAGAACACGGCGCTGGTGTTCTTTCGGGGCCGGTGGTGACTGCTGTGCATGACCGAGCTCGGCGAGCTCGAACGCCAGCACGCAGAGTTTGCCCGGCGGAATACGCGCGTTGTGGTGGTGTCGCTCGAACGTCCCTCCGAGGCCCAACAAACGCAGGCCGACTTTCCGCACCTCCTCGTCGTGGCCGACGCACAGGGAGAACTCTCGACGGCGGCGACGGTCCTGCATCCGCACACAGCTCCGGATGGAGGCGACACCGCCGCTCCCGCGACGCTGTTGGTAGACCGCCAGGGTACCGTGCGCTGGACGTACCGGCCAGATCGATTCCTCACCCGACTGTCGCCGGACGACCTGCTGGCCGCGATCGATCAGCATCTGTCTGGCGGTCGGTGAGGGGATCACGTGGGACGTCTTTCATTCTTTCCGAATCTTAGAAATGGCGGATCCTAATCGCCTTGATGAGCGCCAAAGCGCCAGCGAGAGAAGAAGTGTCCCTCGCTGACGCTTTGGCGCTCATCCACCTTTGCAGGCATCCGAACTGGTGACTCTGCTTCGCTCTCACGGCTGGGGAGGCGGCTTCGCGGCAGCTTTCGTCTCTTCCAGCTTCTTGCGCCAGGTTGCCAAGGCGACTCGTAGGTCATTGCCCCGGGCCGTTTTTCGTCCCACGTTTCGCGGCTGTCTCGGGAGCGCGGGCAACGAGCGTCAGCTCATCGACCACTCTCTCGATGTACATCTCGTCCGACACATCGTCCAGGCGGAACCGCACGCCGTAGATCCTCTTCCCCCCTTCGCCAAGCTGGCCGCGATCCTCGACGACGGTCGCCTCGACCTGCTCGCCGCCGAACTGCATGCGGACGCGGTCTCCCAGGCGGAGGGGGCCAGGATTCTTCCAAATCCAAGGATCGATCACCAGGGGGTTCACCATGGTCGCACTCCTTCACCAGGGATTGGTCCCGAGGATGGCCCGCAGACGATCACGCAGGACCCGGTCGAACCACCGCGCCAGGCCGTTGCAGGCCTTGCGCCAGCGCCGCACTTTTGCCAGCGACAGCACCGGTCGCCCACTCCGGAGCATGCTGGGCTCGAAGGTATTGTGGGCGATCGCGTTTCGCCACCGATTCAGCTGTTCCAGCAGCGCTTTGCGGCCCACGTTTCGCGGGTGAGCGGCATCAACCAACGGCCAGAAGGACAGGCCGAAGCGGTTGAAGTCGGCCCCAATATTCCCGGGGTTCGGATTCCCCGCGTCCAGCTTCCGTCCCAGCGACAGGCCCTCGGTCATCAGGGTCTGTAAGTCAGCCGACGGCAAGACGCGGACGACAGCCCGAGTACATTCCGTATGCAGGTCCCGGCAGAAGCCCTGGAACTGCGACGACAGCAACAGGGCGTAAGCCTGATTGAGTTGTTGCGTCGTCGAGTGCTTCCCTGGCGCCGCGCTTGCCACCGAGCGATGGGCACTCTCGATCTCGTCCAGAGCCGCCGAGCGATCCGTGCGCCATCGGAGCAGAGCGAGTGAGGCCATCGGTGGACCATCCGTGATTTACAGGCCCGCGTCTTGACCCTCGTCTCTTGCTATTATCCCATCCTCTCGGAGGCAGTCAATCATAAGGACATGCTCGGCGTCTATAAGCTTCGTGCGCCGTCACGGCTGGGCGGGCGGTTTCGCGGCGGCTTTCGTCTCCTCTAGCTTCTTGCGCCAGGAGTCGGCCTGGTCCTTCTGGCCCGTCGCTTCGTAGAGCTGTACCAGCCGCTCCAGGGCTTCGGGCAGGCGGATCTTGCCGTTCGCGGGAATCTTGGCTTCGCGCTGCTTCATCCCTTCGTAGCCTTGCAGCAAGAGTGGCTCGGCCTCGGCGTATTTCTTCTGTCCCAGGAGGCTGGCGCCCACCAGGCTCAGGGTGTTGAAGCGCAGCCAGTCGTCGGGCAGCTGCTTGTCGCGGACGGCCAGGCATTCGCGCAGGACCGGCTCGGCGTCGGCGTACCTCTGTTGCTTCAGCAAATTGTGACCCAGGGCAGCCAGGAGGTTTGCAGTGGCAGCCGACTCCGGACCGTCCTTTTTGCGGCGCAGCTCGAGCAATTCCCGCCACAGGGATTCTGCCCGGTCGAGCTTCCCAGCGGCTCCGTACGCCCAGGCCAAGTCACTCATGGCGAGCAGGGTGCTGCCGTGGTCCGACCCCTGCTTGGCTTTGCGGAACCCCAGTACCTCCTCATAGAGCGGCAGGGCCTCGGAGAAGCGGCCGGCGGAGGAATACGCATTGGCGAGCAGGGTCTTTGCGAGCAGCGTGTCGAGGTGATCGGGTCCCAGCTTGTCCCGCGTCAATTGGAGTGTCTCTTCGTACAAGGGTAGGACCAGGTCTCGTTTCCCGGCCTCCTCATACGCCTTCGCGAGTCCGTCCATGCAGCCGAGCGTATTGGGGTGTACCGGCCCTAGCCTGGCCCTCGTCTGCATGAGCGTCTCTTCAAACAGAGACACGGCCTTGTCCACCTTCTTGCCATCCCGATACGCGCGAGCGAGGTTGTGCATGGCATTGAGCGTGTTCGGGTGGTCGAAGCCGAGCTTGGTCTTCATCTTCTCGTGCGCTTGCTCAAGGAGAGGCACGGCCTGGTCTGGCTTGTTGGCCCTTGCGTAACAGCCAGCGAGGTTGTGCAGGGCAGAGAGGGTGTCCGGATGATCTGGTCCCAGTTTGTCCTTTCGCCGCGTGAAGATCTCTTCGCACAGGGGCAGCGCCAGGTCCAACTTCCCGGCCCGCTTGTAGGTTTGCTCGAGCCCATTCATGATCAACAGTGTGACGCGGTGGTTCGATCCGAGTTTGTGCCTCGCTAGCTTCAGCGCCTCTTCAACAAGAGGTAGACCCTGGTCCAACTTGCCCCCCAGTACCAGCGCCTTCGCTAGAGTGAGCATGCTTTCGAGCGTTTCCGGGTGCTCCGGTCCCAGGAGGCCCTTCCTCCGAGAGAACGTCTCTTCGAGCAGGGGTAACGCTAGGTTACGTTTCCCGACCTCGAGATACGTATCGGCCAGGTTATATGTACTGGACAGTGTGTCCGGGTGGTCCGGTCCCAGTTGGGTCAGCCGCAGGTCACGTGCCCGCTCCAAATGCTGCACTGCCAAGGCGTATTCGCCCAGGTGGAAGTAGGTCATGCCCAGGACATGGCGAATAGATGCCTCCACCAATGGCTGCTGCGGAAACGCCGCAGCAATCTCCGGCGCGGCGGCATCGACCGCTTGCCGCAACGTCACATCCTTGCCCAGCCCCCCTTCCTGTCCCTCCGGCCGCCCCGCTGCCAGCACCTTGTCCTGAAAGAACGCCAGCACGGCCTTGGCTTCCTCCGTCGCCGCGTTGGCCTGGCGTTCCTTCTCCTCAGCCCGTTCTCGCTGCCGGGTCGCTTCTGCGGCAGCGTCGCGGGCCTTCTGTTCTTCGTCTCGCGCTATGGCCTCATTGTTCCGTGCTTCAGTCTCCGCCTTCGTTGCTCGCACCGCCTGCCAGGTGCTGAGGATCGCCCCCAGTACCAGCAGTAGCGTGAATGCCGTCGCCGTCGCCAGCAGCTTCCGGTTTTTGCGTGCGAACTTCCGCAGCCGGTAGCTAGCCGACGGGGAGCACGCCTCCACTACCTCTTCGTGCAAGTAACGTTCGATATCCCGCGCCAGCCCGTTGGCCGTCTCGTAACGCCGGCCGCGGTCCTTCTCCAGCGCCTTCATCACGATCCAGTCCAGCTCGCCGCGAACCAGTTTCGTCAGCTTGGCCGGCTCGGTCTGCCGCTGCGCCGAGACCGACGGCAAGGACTCCTTCGACTCGCTCAGCCGGGTGCTCGGCTTGGGCGGCTCTTCCTCCCGGATCAGCCGCAGCATCTCGGTGAACGCCACCTGCTTCAGGCGTTGTTTCGTCAACGGCGTCGTTCCCGTCAGCAGCTCGTACAGCAGCACGCCCAGACTGTAGAGGTCGCTGCGCGTGTCGATGTCCTGGTTGTTCAACTCCGCCTGCTCCGGACTCATATACTCCAGCGTGCCCACCACCGCCCCCAACGCGGTGAACAGAGTACGCTCGGTCAGCCGCTGCCCTGTTGCCTTGGCTACGCCGAAGTCGATCACCTTGACCACCGGCTTGCCATCGTAGGGAGCCACGAGCACGTTGGAGGGCTTAATATCCCGGTGAATGATCCCCTTCTGATGGGCGTGCTGGAGCGCCTGGCAGACCGGCACGAACAGTTCCAGCCGCTGCCGCGGTGTCAGCCGGTGCTCGTCGCAGTACTTGGTGATCGGCGTGCCCTTGACCAGTTCCATGACGAAGTAGGGCCGGCCGGAGGCCGTCGTGCCGCCGTCGAATACCTTGGCGATGTGCGGATGGTCCATCAGGGCCAGAGCCTGGCGCTCGGCTTCGAAGCGGGCGATCACCTGGGCGCTGTCCATGCCGGCCTTGATCACCTTGAGAGCGACCAGGCGGCGGACCGGCTCCTGCTGTTCGGCCATCCAGACGGTGCCCATGCCGCCTTCACCGATCTGCTGCAACAGCTTGTACGGGCCGATACGGCTGCCGGGGCCTTCGGCATGCGGCGCGGCGGCGGCTTCCTCCTCCGGCCTCCCGGCGTCGCACGCAGCGTCAGCCACCTGGCCTGGAGACGAGTCCACGGTAGCTCGCGGGTCCAGAGCCGGCTTGTCCAGGAAGCTGCCCGGGTCATCGTGAGCTTGGAGCAGCGCCTCCACCCGATGGCGCAGTTCGGCATCGTCACCGCATTCGCGCTCCAGGATGGCGGCCCGGTCCGCGGCTTCGACCGCCGCCAGGAACACACGCTGCACACGCTTCGCATCGACTGCCATGGGATGGCCCTCCGAGGATTGTTCCTCCTACAATGCGTCGTTCGGGTTCTCAGCTGTTGAAAAATCTGAGTACTCTCAGGGAATCCGGATGGTTCCCCCGGTGGGAGGTGGCCAGACGTCGAAATGGGCCTGATGGGTCAGGAAGAATTCCAGACCCATCAGGAGGGGCAAGGGGTCTCCGGGAGGATCGCTCCGGGCGAATTTGGCCAGTATCGGAAATGGACCGCGGGGGCGACCGCGCTGCCGGGTGGGCAACCAGATATCCAGGGTACCGAGATCACACGGCTGGCCTGCCCAGGTTACCTGTACTCCCGCCAGCGGTTGCCACACCAAGCGCTGGTGATGCAGGTAGAAGGGGATGACCGAGAACGGCGCTCCGGTGTCCAGCCAGGCCCATTCCGGTAGCGTCTGTTGTCCCGCCAGCTGCGCGCGTAAGTGCAGTTTCACGCGTAGACGAGCAACGTCGAGCTGTTGGCCAGCAACCACGAGCGGTTGGATCGACCAGTAAATAGCGGTCGTCGCACGGGCGGAGAAGGATGCCATGCAGGATTCGGGATCTTGACTGTCTCAATGGGGAATGTCCCACAGGTCCGCACGTAGCACAACCACGACGGCCAATTCATCTTTGGGACAACGCTCTTGCGCGGCGGCCCGAGCCACCAAAGCGTCTCGGTCGGTGCCGACGGCCAAGACCCGTTTGCGGTGGACCACGACTAGCTGGCCCTCATGCTGTTGCACTTCCGGTGCCGTCTGGGCCCAATCGACATCGTCGGAAATCTGCTGCTCCAGGGCGTTGAGCCGGTACGCGCCCGGAGCGGGTTGCGGACACTTTGGTTGGGGCAGCATTCGCTTGGTCGGTCTTCTGGGCATGGAGTGCTCCTGAGCTGCGTCGTCATCAGATGACGCTCAGTATACCCGGGGTCCACAATGCTAGCAATCCACGCGTATGGAGATTCTCTCAGTATACACCGGTTTGGCCGGGTGATGACCGGGTGGGTATCAGACAGTGGCGCGCTCTCTGTCAAACCAGGCCGAGCGGAACGGCACCAGGACAACTGCGTCGTCACGGCTGGGCGGGCGGTTTCGCGGTGGCTTTCGTTTCCTCCAGCTTCTTCCGCCACGCATCCACCTGGTCCTTCTGGCCCGTCGCCTCGTAGAGCTGCACCAGCCGCTCCAGGGCTTCGGGTAGGCGGATCTTGCCGTTCGCGGGAATCTTGGCTTCGCGCTGCTTCATCCCTTCGTAGCCTTGCAGCAAGAGCGGCTCGGCCTCGGGGTATTTCTTCTGTCCCAGGAGGCTGGCGCCCACCAGGCTCAGGGTGTTGAAGCGCAGCCAGTCGTCGGGCAACTGCTTGTCGCTGACGGCCAGGCATTCGCGCAGGACCGGCTCGGCGTCGGCGTACCTCTGTTGCTTCAGCAAATTGTGGCCCAGGGCAGCCAGGAGGTTTGCAGTGGCAGCCGACTCCGGGCCATCTTTTTTCCGGAGCAGCTCGAGCAATTCCCGCCAGAGAGCCTCTGCCCGGCCATGCTCCCCAGCGGCTCCGTACGCCTGGGCCAAGTCACTCATGGCGAACAGGGTGCTGCCGTGGTCCGACCCCTGCTTGGTCTTGCGGAACCCCAGTACCTCCTCATAGAGCGGCAGGGCCTCGGCGAAGCGGCCGGCGGAGGAATACGCATTGGCGAGCAGGGTCTTTGCGAGCAGCGTGTCGAGGTGATCGGGTCCCAGCTTGTCCCG
>JBGQLF010000589.1:0-6706 GCA_041499985.1 Gemmataceae bacterium | reverse complement strand
CTGTTCCACCACTTCGTTCACCAAGCTGCCAACCAACAGGCCTGCACGTTCTGGGCCGGGTGCGGGGCGATTCGGCGTTCGGTGTTCTTGGAGATGAATGGGTTCGATGCTCATTATTCACGCCCGTGCATTGAAGATATTGAGCTGGGCCTCCGCATGCACAAGGCCGGCCACCGGATCATCGTGAACAAGAGGGTGCAGGCAACACACCTCAAGAAGTGGACCTTCTGGAGCATTCTCAAGACGGATGTGATGGACCGCGGCATCCCGTGGACGCAGCTGATCTTGAAAGAGGGATCTCTTCCCGATGACCTCAACGTGAAATCCTCGCAACGCATTTGCGTCGTCTTGGCCTATGGCCTCCTGGCGATGCTGGGCATTGGCGCCTGGTATCTCCACGGGCTCTTGCTCCTGCCCTTCCTGGCGGTCCTGGGCATCCTGATGGTGGACTCCTGGTCCGTGAACCGTAGAGTGCCGACGACCTGGCGCGTAGGGGCCGTCGTGGCGGTCCTGGGAGTGGTCGCTCTGATCAGCTTCTATTTCAAGATGTGGTCGCTGGTGGCCCTGGCTTTTCTCTTGGGGATCGTTCTCTTTAACTACCGCTTCTATGCATTTGTTGCACGCGAGCGGCATCCGCTGTTCGCGGCATTAGTCTTCCCCATGCATGTGCTCTATTACCTGTATTGTGGGGCCTCTTTCGGTGTTGGGCTGTGGTTGCACCTTCGGCGGAACAAGGTTTCGGCTGTCCCCCAGCGCAAACCGGACGCGGACATGTGTCCAACCGCTGCCGCCTCATCGTTTGGGCTATAAGCTCGAAGGAATCTTCGGGCGTTGTCTCGGGACCTAGTTAACTATCGCGCGATGGGCTTCCCAACCTGTCCCAGAGCCGGACAGGTTGGGAAACCGATCCAAGCAGAGCGGCTTTCTGGCTGTGTTCACGCCAGGGGCTTCCGCCTTCCAACGTCCAACGTGAAAGGTACTTTTGTGACTGCCAGCGCTGCACTCGAGGAATTCAAGCTGAATGACGCTGCGAGCTATGATCACGTCACAGCTGCATTCGATCGGTTGAGTACCCGTGTTTCCACGCCCTTGGTAGCACGGTTGGTATCCCTGGCCGAATTGAAGTCATCGCAACATGTTTTGGACGTGGGAACGGGAACAGGTCTTGTTGCGTTCCTGGCGGTGGAAAAGGTACTGCCAACCGGCAAGGTATTGGGAGTAGATCTCTCAGAAGGCATGCTGGCGGCCGCTCAGGCCAAGGCAACGCGAGCGCGTCGGGGGAACGAGGTCGCCTTTCGCCGCATGGATGCCGAGGTCCTGGACTTGAACGATGCGACGTATGATGCCGTACTCTCCCTCTTCGCCCTCTTTCATTTTCCGCATCCGCTCATTGCCCTCCAGGAAATGTTCCGCGTCCTGCGGCCGAAGGGTAGGCTTGTCCTCGCGGTTGGCTGTGGCGCTCCCTGGCTTTCCTGGGTGGGTCTGTATCACCGGTTTGGTCGCTTGGCGGACGCAGGGCGCCAGCTGCGTGGCAAACGTTTGACGGCGCCAGGCTTCCTGAATGGTCTCGTGGAAAAGTATTTTCCCGATGCCCGCGCAGCCGAGATTCCTCCCTGGGTCCAGGCACACCGAGACAAGACACAGCAGGTAGCCCGCTTAGTTCGAGAAGCGGGTTTCGCCAAACTCCGCACCCATTGGATGGGACATGAGGTCATTCTGGATACGCCGGAAGAGTTCTGGGAGTTGCAGCTCACGTTTTCCAGCGTGGCCCGCAAGCGGCTCGCGCAAGCCCCGGCCACGCAGGTGGAGGCTTTGCGCCAGGAGTTCTTGGAGATCTGTGCTGCCGTTCAGTCGCGCGGTGGCCAACTGGCTTACCCGACGGGAGCGTTCTATGTGGTGGGCGAGCGCCCAGCCGTCTAGGCACTCACAGACACTGCCTCCCCTCGCCGCCCGCGGGGGAGAGGGGAGAACGGATCGCAGGGCAGGGCCTAGCAACGGGAAGAAGAGATCGGCAGTGTGGCTCACGGGCCCGGAGATGCTGACCTCGGAGTTGGTGTAATGTTTGAGCTTCGTTTCAGCGCCATCCTGATCCGCTATCTGTTCCTCGTTGGGGCGGACGTAGGTGCCAAGGCGATGGCGTTTACGGCAATGACGCTGGTCATCCGCCGCTTCGGGTCCGCCGGTTTCGGGGAAACGAGCTTCGCGATGTCGGTCGTTACCTACGGACTCATGCTCGGCACCTGTGGCCTGGATGTCTATGCGGTGCGACGCGTGGCACGCGGGCCAGAGGGTTTGAGAGCATTGGCCACCACCTTGGTGATGCTGCGCTTGGCTCTGGGAACGATCACTTACGTGGCGCTGCTCAGCGTGGCGCTGCTCATCCCCGCGCTGCGCGGGGCTTTTGGCTTGGTCGCGCTGTTTGGGTTGTCCCTGTTCACGAGCGCGCTCACGCTATCCTGGGTCGCGGAGGGCATGCAAAGGACCCATGTACTCGCGCTGGTCAACCTCGCCACTCAGGGGCTCACGCTGCTCCTTTTGTGGTCCGCTGTCAGCTTCGCGCGGAGCCTTCCCATTGTCCCTACGACACAAGTGCTTGCCGAAGGCATCGTGGCGGTTGGGCTAATGGTGTGGATGCGCAGGACTACCGGTTCGCTGCAAGCCCCTATACCTTTGAGCCAGTGGCGTCAGATTATCGGACAAGCAGCCCCGATAGGCGGCGCCAAAGTTATGCGCGCGCTGGCCATGGGGTCGGACGTAGTCGCAATCGGCTTACTGCTTACTCCCCAGGAAGTCGGGTGGTATAGCGGTGCCTATAGGATCTTCCTCTTGTGCTGGTCCTCCGTCGCCCTATACTTTGTGATCCTTTTTCCCCGCTTAGCCCGGCGCGCTGGCGAATCCCCAGCGGCACTCCGCGACGAGGTACAGGCCTCCCTGAGACGCGTGCTGGCCATCGGTCTCCCCGCTATCGCTCTCTTGGCGCTGTTTACAGGGTTTATCCTCCGTACCCTATTCAACCCGTCCTTTGAGGTGGCTACTCACTCCTTTTATATCTTGTTGCTCGCGCTGGTGACGGGGCTAATCAGCATGCATTACCGGAACACCTTAATGGCTCAGGGCCGACAGCACGTGGATCTGGTCGTGGTCGCCAGTGCGTCGCTTATCCACCTAACAACCAAGTTCGCGCTCATTCCTGTCCTGGGGATCGAAGGGGCAGCGATGGGAACCTTTCTGGGAGAGGGCAGTCTTCTGGTGATGGCATGGCAACGAACGCGGTTCACCGCGACGGGATCTTCCACGTCTGGAAGCCAGCCCAGGCTTGTTGGCAGCGGGATAGTCGGCCAGACCACCTGGCAGGCGCGGCCAGTGACCGGAGCTGATCCGGTAAGTGGGAAAGGGGTTCTGAGCCAATGAGGGAGCCGGATCTATCCATCATCGTCGCGGCGTGGCCAGACTTGGCCGGTCTGGAAGAGTCCCTGGCAGCGCTCGCCCCGCAGCGGGATTCTGCCAGCGAGATCCTTGTGGCTTCCCCGGCTGCGCCCGACCCCGAGCTGGAGACGCGTTTTCCCTGGGTCCAGTGGGTCGAAACCGATGCCGATTGCCTGATTCCTCATCTTTGGGCGCGAGGGATGGCCCGCGCCCACGGGGCGATCCTCGCGATCACGACGTCACACTTCACGGCGGCACCCGACTGGATCCCGGCTCTGCGAGAGGCCCACGGCCGGTTGGAGGCGCCGGCGATCGGCGGCCCGATGGAGCCGCCCCGGGCCGGACGTGCGGTGGACTGGGCGACGTATTTCCTACGCTATAGCTCTTTTCTCGCTTACACACGTGAACAAGCCGTTGCGGACATCGCTGGAGACAACGCCTCCTATAAGCGTGCGGCCTTGGAAGCGCACGCGGATGCGCTGCGGGACGGCTTCTGGGAGCTGGATCTGCACCGGCACTTGCGCGCCGAAGGGAAGAGCATCGTGTTCGTGCCGGAGATCCGCTTGACCCAGCGCCGCTCGTTTGGCTTCCTCTGTTTCCTTGGGCAGCGGTTCCACCACGGCCAGCAGTTTGGCCGAACGCGCCTGCAAGGGCGAAGCCTCCTCGCCCGTGCCCTGGCGATGGCCGCTTCGCCTCTCATTCCGCTGGTGTTTCTCGGCAAGATCATCGGTCGCGTGGCGCGGAGTGGGCGCGACTGGGGACCGTTCTTGTGGGCGCTGCCGGTGTTGATCAGTTTCTTGCTCGCCTGGTCGCTCGGAGAGGCCTGGGGCTACTTTGGGGCCGAGCGTGGGCGCAAGCGCGAGGCGCTGCAACCGGAAGGAGTTTGCCAGTGAGTACAGAGGCTTTGCAGACCAACGGCACCTCGGAACCGCCGCTGGTCTCGGTCATCATTCCCTCGGTCAACGGGCTGCCCGTGTTGGCGGAGTGTGTCGAGTCCTTTGTCAAGCAAGCGGGCGGCATCCGACCCCAAGTGGTGGTTCTGGACTGCTGTGGGGAGCCAACCCGGGAAGTCCTGCGTCGCCGCTTCCCGGAGGTCGAAGTGGTCCCCGTCGAGGGGCGCCCGTCGATTCCGGCGCTGCGCTCGCTCGGCATCGCCCGGGCCCGCGGCCGGATGGTGGCCTTCACCGAGGATCATGTCATCGCTCATCCTCAGTGGTCGCAGTGTGTCCGCGATGCCTACCAGTGCGGCTACCGGGCCATCGGCGGACCGGTCGAGAACGGCAGCGTCGAGCGGCTGGTGGACTGGGCGGTGTTCTTCTGCGAATACGCTCGCTTCATGGGACCGGTGCCCCGCGGCGTCGCCCGCGAGATCCCTGGCAATAACAGCGCCTACGATCGCCGGGTTTTCGAGCAGCTGGCGCCCGAACTCCAGGCCGAGGTCTGGGAAGCCTTCTTGCACGCCCGCATGCGCGAGCTGGGCGTCGTGTTCTACAGCGACCCAGAGATGGTCGTGGATCACAAGAAATACTTCGGCTTCTGGTACTTCTTGAGCCAGCGCTACCACTATTCGCGTTCCTTTGCCGGCATGCGCCTGAGCGGCAAGCCGTGGTGGAAGCGCCTCACCTACGCCGGCGCCACGGTGTTGTTGCCCGGCTTATTGCTGGCACGCATCACGACAACCGTGGCGCGCAAGCGGCGCTTTGTGAAGCAGCTGGTTCAGAGCCTGCCGATCATCTGCACGTTTCTCCTCAGCTGGGCCGTGGGTGAAGCTGTAGGCGCCCTGTTCGGACCGGGCCAGAGCCTGCAACGCGTGGAGTAATCATGAGATTCCAAGACAAGAGCCGGAACCCGGAAGTCTCCGTGGTCGTGGCGTCCTTCTCGGGGGAAGCCGCTCTGGTGCGGTGCCTCTCCAGCCTGTTCCCCCAGGCGGCCGACGCCGAAGTGATCGTGGCGACCAATGCCCCCACCGAGGTGGTGGCCCGAGTGGCGACTCATTTTCCCGCTGTTCATTTCATCCAGGGTCCGGAGGACGCCAGTGTCTTCCGGCTGCGCACGCTGGGCGTGGCCCAGGCCCGCGGAAACATCATTGCCCTGCTGGAGGATCACTGCACGGTCTCGCCTCAATGGCTGGACGCCTTCTGCGCCGCTTGCCGAGGCGGACACCCCATCGTGGGAGGACCCGTGGAGAACGGCCTCTGTCACCGGATCTATGACTGGGCGCTCTACCTGTGCGAGTACGGAGCGTTCATGCCGCCTCTGCCAGAGGGACCGGCGCCGATCCTCTCGGGGATCAACGTGGCCTACAGCCGCCAAGCCCTCTGGAGCTGCCGCCCGACCTGGGAGGACACGTTCCATGAGAACGAGGTCCATGACGCCTTGCGAGCAGCGGGCCACCGGCTGCACCTCGCGGTGGGCGCTGGGGTCCGGAGCCATCTGGGCATGTCCTTCACCGAAGCGATGGCCCACCTGTTTACCGGTGGCCGGCACTTTGGGCGGTACCGGCGGTCGCAGTCTTCAACGGCGCGGCGCTGGCTTTGGGTGGCCGCGACGCCGTCGGTACCGTTTGTCTTGATAGGCCGGATCTTCCGAGCCGTGGCGGCCCGGCAGCCCAAACGGTTGGGGGTGCTGTTGTGCGGCCTACCGTATGTGTGCGGTTTGCTTGGGGCCTGGTCGTTGGGGGAGGCGATGGGCTACCTGACCCACCGGACGACGGGGTCCCGCGTTCAGCAACAACCTCAGGGGGTGTAACGTGCGCCTGGGCATCGAGGCTTGCTGCTGGTCCAATCGCCGCGGGTTCGGCCGCTTCACCCGCGAGCTGGTCACGCACATGGTGGCCGAGTTTCCCCAACACGAATTTGTCCTCGTGGTGGACGAGCGGACGGCCCGCGCGGGGGACTTTCCGGAAGGGGCCCGTCTGGAGGTGGTGCCAACGCGCGAGCAGCCCACCCAGGCCGCCTCCGCCGAGGGCGCACGCAGCGCCCGCGATCTGTGGCGGATGAGCCGGGCGGTGGCCCGGCTTCCGCTGGATGTCTTCTTTTTCCCGGCCGTGTACTCCTTCTTTCCGCTGCTGCGCCGGATCCCCACGGTCGTGACGTTTCACGACGCCATTGCCGAGTGCCATCCCCAGTTGATTTTCCCGGGATTCCGGTCGCGATTGATGTGGAACCTCAAAACCTGGCTGGCGCGCCGGCAGGCCAACCGCTTGCTAACCGTCTCGGAGAGCGCCCGCTCCCAGATCATGGCCGCGTTTGGCGTGCCGGAAGCGGCGATCCACGTGATT
>JBGQLF010000588.1:0-6708 GCA_041499985.1 Gemmataceae bacterium | reverse complement strand
CCTTTCCCAGCAGGATCGAGACGTCGTGGGAGTCTTGATTGGCGACCGCCAAGTCGAGGCAGCCGTCGCCGTTGAAGTCCCCCGCCACGATTCCGAAAGGAGATGCCCCCACGGCGAAGTTCCTGGCGTTTTGAAACGTGCCGTCGCCTACACCCAGCAGAACCGAGACATCGTTGGTTTGCCAGTTTGAGGTGGCAATGTCCGGGTGGCCGTCGCCGTTGAAGTCGCCCACGATGTTGAAAAGCGGAGCACCACCGTAGGGATAATCATGACTAAAGTTCACCAGCAGCGACTGCTGAGGAGCGCTGGCAGGCTGGAACTGGGCCGTCAGGGTGTAAGCGCCCGTGCCGGTGCTGAGGTTGGTTACCTCAAGGTAATAGGTGCCGGGGACGACGTGTTGAACGATCTGGTCGTCGCGATTGGTGGCGGACTGGCCGTCGCTCTGGATCAGCAGCTGGCCGTCCGATCCCAGCAACGACAACCGGGTCGCGGCGCCGGAGGCATGGACCAAGGTGGTCAGCTGGCCTGTCCCGGTCAGGCTAACCGCAAAGAAGTCGGTCGTGGGGAGGGACGCCGAAGCGGCGGCGTGCTGATCCGGGCCGAAGAGGAGCGGCGTCGCCGTGGCAAGGGCATGGCCGTTCAACAAGGTGCGGTCTTCAAGGCGTTCCAGGAACAGACGCCGGCGCAGGGAGGATCGTCGTTTCATTGGATGTTACCTTCGTTTAGCCGCGAGCCTCGGGCGAGCGCGGCGTCCGCGCTCGCCCGAGGCTCGCGGCTAAACTGGACAAGGTTTACCGCGAATACGCCGCGGGCGGCGGGGCAGAGCCGGTACTCCGGCGGATGGCGTTCCAGGCCGGATCCGTCTGGATGCTCCCGCGCAACGTGGCGCGCTTTTTCTCATCGGGTTCCAGGGTCAGCGCCTTCTGGAACTGCTGGCGCGCGAAGTCTTGATATTGCCCTCGCTTCCCAGCCTCGACACCACCGGCCACTTGGGCGTAAACCCGAGCAACTTTGTACACCAGCTCGGAAGTCTCAGGCCCATGGGTGAGGGCCTCGCGGGCATACTTTTCGGCCAGACGGTAGGAACCGAGCTTGGCCAGGGCCGAACCGCGGCCGGCAAAGGCGTCGCCGTTGTTCGGATCGAGTTCGAGGGCGTTCTCGAAGTCGCGCAGGGCCAGTCCCGGCGCCTCGCCGATCAGGTACGTCCAGCCGCGATAGGCATACAGAGCGGAAGATTCCGACCCCAGGTCCAGCGCTCGGGAATAATCTGCGATGGCCCCGGCGTAGTCCTTGAGGTACGCCCGGGCCAGCCCCCGGGCCTCGTAAATGTCGGCCGTCGGCGTTTTCGTCGCTCGCAGATGAGCGTCGAACGCCTCGACCGCGTCCGGGTAAGACTTCAACTCCAGCAGCACCGCGCCGCGCAGGCGCTGGACCAAGGGGACGAAGGCCCGGTATTTCAGCGCGGTATCCAGCGCTTCGAGGGCCTGTGTGGGACGTTGCTCCAGGTACAAAAGTTCCCCTTTATAGGTGTAGTCGGCCGCTACCAACTCGCTGTCCCTGGGAGTAAGAGTGCCTTGACCGAATAGGCGGATCGCCTCGTCGAAGTCGCGCAGGGCGGCGGGCAGATCCTTCCGTGCCCGAGCCAGTTCGGCCCGGCTGTGGTAAAGGACCGCCTGGTTGGGTTGGAGCTGAATGGCCCGCTCGAGCACCTCTGCTGCGTCGTCCCACTTCCTCTGCTCCTGATAGGCCTTGGCCAGGTTCATGTAGGCCGGGAGCAAGGCTGGCTGGATCCCCCTGGCAGTCTGGAAGTTCTCGATGGCCTCGGCGAACTGCTCTTGCTGGAATCGGGCGGTGCCACGATTGATGGCAAGGACGTAAGAGGCTTCCTCGCTGGGATCCTGTGCGAGCAACTCCTGCGCTTTGCGGAAGTCGGCTTCCGCCGTGGCGAGGTGCTCAGCCGCTTCGGCGCGCCGCCCAATAGCCCAGGCCCTGGCCCCCCGTTGACCTGAGGCAAAGCCCCGCAGAATATAAATCCACACCAAACGGGGCTGCCGGCTCTGGCACAGGGTCAGATGAGTCTCCGCCTGGTCGTACTCGTGCAGACCCAGGTAAGAGACACCCAGCAGCAGGCGTGCCCAGAAGTGTTCCGGCTGGCGTTGTAAGGTATCTCGCATGTGGACGACCGCCTGGGCCAGCGCTTTGTTCTGATAGGCTTCATGGCCGAGCAGGAAGAAATCCACTGCATCGTCCGGCTGCCGGATGAGCGCTCGGGCTCGTTCCTGCTGCGCCCCCGGCTGATCACCTCGCTGAGCCAGGTAGCTGGCGCGGCGCAGGTGGTAGGCCCGAGTCGGAGCACGGAGTTGGGCCGCCTGGTCCAGAATGCGCAGAGCCTGCTCCGCCTGAACACGGCGATCTTCCGACGACAGCGGCTGGGCCACGGCTTCGGCCAAAATCAGGAACAGCGCGTAACAGCTACTGGTGGTGCTGGTTCGCTCAGCGTCGTCGAAGGAACCAGGAGGACCCAGATCCAGAATCTCGGCGTCGTTGGGAGGCTTGGCAGCCAGCAGTTCCAGCGCTTGCCCCGCCACTCTCCGGGTCGCCTCGCGATGACCCGGCAAGTCCAGGCCACTGAGATCCGACGCGTGGAACAAGGCTTGGTCATGCAGCCGGCTAAACTCTTCCTGACGGGCGCGGAGCGTGGCGCGAGCTCGTTTCTCCTCCAGATGGCGGTTCGCCTCTGCAAGCCAGCGCTCGGTCTCCTCCTGGTAAGGTGCCAGCTTGGCTTCCGCACCAATCAGGGCCAGGGCGTTGGAGAACGCGATCTGGGCATTTTGCCACTCACCGATGGCCCGCGCTGTCTCGCCCCGGGCTAACGCCTTCTGGACATCGTTCCCCACAGTCTGGAGGCGGAGATGTTCACTCAACCGTTGCTGGGTATAAGCAGCGTAGACCACACTGCCCATCAAGGTGGCCGAGACCGCCAGCATGCTGACCGCCACAAGAGCGGCGGCTGTCGGCCGGCGCCGGGCCCACTTGACGCTGCGCTCCCAGATGCCGATGGGACGGGCGTGGATCGGCTCGCCCGTCAAGAATCGCCCCAGGTCTTCGGCCAGCGCGGCAGCACTTTGGTAGCGCCGCCCCGGCTCTTTCTGGAGACACTTTAGGCAGATCGTCTCCAGATCGCGCGGCACCGACGGCTGCAAGCGGGACGGCGCCACCGGCTCCTGGTGGATGACTTGCCACAAGGTGTCCAATGGCTTCTCGGAACGAAACGGCGGCCGGCCAGTGAGCAGTTCGTACAGGATCACGCCCAGCGCATAGAGGTCCGCCGCGGGGCCAATCTCCTGGTGTCGCGCCTGGGCCTGTTCCGGAGCCATGTACGCAGGCGTACCGACGATGGCGCCGCTCTGCGTCTGTCCGCCCTCCTTGTCCAATTGCTTGGCCAGGCCGAAGTCGGTGATTTTGGCCGTTCCGTCGGCGGCCAGCAATACGTTCGCCGGTTTGAGGTCCCGATGAATAACGCCGCACTCGTGGGCGGCGCGCATGGCGCGGGCCAGGGACTGCACCAACTCGGCTGCGGAACGCGTATTCTGGGGCGTGCCATCGAGTTGCTTGGCCAGGCTGTTGCCCTCGACATACTCCAGCGCTAGATACGGCAGCCCTTCGTGCTCGCCAATTTCATAGATCTGCACGATTCCGGGATGGTGCAAACGGGCGACGACTTCCGCCTCGGCGCGAAAACGGGCCAGTTCCTGCGGTCCGGCATGGGCGCCGACCAAGATCATCTTCAAGGCCACGAGGCGATCGAGGTTTAGCTTCCGCGCCTTGTACACCACGCCCATGCCGCCGCGGCCCAATTCGCCAAGGATTTCATAGCCGGGGACCGTAGGCGGAGCGGGCGGGCCTGCGGGAGCTTCGGGGACGGCCGGATGGGCCCGCGTGCTGGCGTGCCCTGCCGGCAGGGAATGCGTGAGGTGCGGCGAGGGGTCTTCGGCGCCCACATCCACCACTGGGATGTCGCCGCAGGTCTGATCTGGATCGGTGAACGTCTTGAGTGAGGCCGCGGCAATCGTTGGGGGTCCAGCACTGCTCGCGCGAAGGCGACGCACGCGCTCCAGAAGGTCCTCGACTACGTTCTGCTCGACGCTGTAGGCCCGCGTCGGGGCGCGCATGGCTGCGACCACGGAATCCTCCGCCTCCAAGTTGGGCACCTGGGCGAGACAGCTCGCGCAGTCCGCCAGATGCTGTTCCACGGAGCCGGCCTCATGCGAAATGAGCTTGCCGAGCAAGAACTGCCGGAGACTCTCAGTTCCCGGACAGGGACTGGGTGCAGACATAGGACACCCCTGGCAATTGGATACCGCTAGTGGACAGAGGCTGGTCGAGTCAGGTCAACCGCGCCTATCCCTATGGAGGGTACGAGTCATGGAGCCAGAATCTTACAGGAAAAACATCCAGAAAACGGCGCCCAATCTGGGAAGGTTGGTATCAGTACAGCAAGCCCTCGAGTTCTTGGCGTAACCGACTGAGCACGCGCGACTTGGCGACATAGATGGCGCCGACGCTGATGTGAAGTTCCGCGGCCACCTCCATCGCGGGCCGATCCGCCACCACATACTCCCAGCACGCTTTCCAGGTAGTCGGCTCGAACTCCGTTTGCATGATCTCCAGCGCTCGTTTGATGAGAAACTGCTGGTATTCAGCCTCCTCGAGCAAGTTGCCGTTGTCGGAGTTGACCAGCCCAGCAAAGGCAGAATCATCATCCGCTAACGGTGTTTCGGTCCGGCGCCGGCAGATGTCGCGCCACTTATTCAGCGTCACCGTCCGCAGCCAACTGCGGAAGCTCTTCTGGCGATCGTAGCTGAACTCCGGGAGTTTCCGAAGCAGAAGGATGAACACCTCCTGAACCAGGTCGGCGGCATCTTGCGGCTGCAAGCCGAGGCGGCGCGTCCAGTAATAGAGCAGCGGCGTGTACAGCTCGGTGAAGCGCTGCCAAGCCTGCTGCTCACCGGGTTGGCGCAGGCGTTGCAACAGACTCACCGGCGTGGTATTCATGCTCTGCAAGTGAAAAAGTGATCGCGGTTCAGGATGGCCTATCTTCACGGCCAAGCTCCGCGCTGTCAAAACAATTCTTCGGGTGAGAGGCGAAAGCGGGGCGCGCCGAGCTCATCGTTTTTCCCTGGCTCCCCTGGTTCAGCTTCCGGCGTTGTGCTACAATTGCTTTTTCCGCCAATCCCTGGTTTGCCGGTCTTGTTGACAGGCAGGATGGTGGAAAGAGGTCCCTTTTTCAGCTGGATGCGCCCCTCACCTGTTGGCCGCCTCCTGCGGGCTCGCGGGTGAGCCAGATGGTACAGGAATCCGCAAGCCAATGGTCAATCGCAATCTCCTCCGCCAGTACGATCTCCCAGAACTCGAACTGCAAGAAGAATTGGAAGCTGCCTTTCAACAAGACGAGACAGGTGTCGGCATCGACGCCTGGCTACCGCCGGAGGAGCAGCAGTTCGAAGTCAACAAAATCGTCAAGGGTCGCGTGATCAACATCATCGGCGATGAAGTCGTCGTCGATGTCGGCTACAAGAGCGAAGGCGTCATCAAAGTCCAGGAATGGTACGACGAAGGCCTGGACAAAGTCGTACCGCCGCATCCCGGCGAGGAAATCCAGGTCCTGCTCGACGCTGTCGAGGACGAGAGCGGCGCGATCGTCCTGAGCTACCGCAAGGCCAAGCGGCAAAAAGAGTGGGAAACCATCATCGACAAACACAAGGAGGGCGATGTCGTTTCCGGCATGGTCACGCGCAAGATCAAGGGCGGCCTGCTGGTCAACATCGGCGTCAACGTCTTCCTTCCCGCCAGCCAGGTCGATATCCGCCGGCCGCCGGACATCGGCGATTACATTGGCAAGAACATCGAGTGCAAGATCCTCAAAATTGACGAGGCCCGTCGCAACATCGTCGTCAGTCGGCGCAAGCTGATCGAGGATCAGCGCGAGGAGATGAAGAAGAAGCTCCTCTCTGAAATCGCACCGGGCCAGATTCGCAAGGGTGTCGTCAAGAATATTGCCGAGTTTGGCGCCTTTGTCGATCTCGGTGGCATTGATGGCCTCTTGCACATCACCGACATGAGCTGGGGTCGGGTCGCCAATCCGCACGAGGTTGTGCACATCGACCAGCAGCTCGAGGTGTACATCATCACCGTTGACAAGGACAAAGAAAAAATCGCCCTGGGCCTCAAACAGAAGTCGCCCAGCCCGTGGGCGAATGTCGAGGGCAAGTATCCCGTCAGCAGCCGGCATACTGGCGAAGTCGTCAACGTGATGAGCTATGGCGCTTTCGTTAAACTCGAGCCGGGCATCGAGGGCTTGGTCCACATCAGCGAGATGAGCTGGACCAAGCGCATCAACCACCCCAGCGAGCTGGTCTCCATCGGCGACCAGATCGAAGTGCAGGTCCTGAACATCAACAAGGAGAAACAGGAAATCTCCCTGGGCATGAAGCAGGTCCAGCCGAATCCCTGGGACAAAGTCGCCGAGCGCTATCCGCCAGGCACCGTCATCACCGGTACCGTCCGCAATCTGACCAATTACGGGGCGTTCATCGAGATCGAAGAGGGAATCGATGGCCTGCTGCACGTCAGCGACATGAGCTGGGTACGCAAGGTGAGCCATCCCAGCGAGGTGGTCACCAAGGGGGACAAGGTGACTTGTGTGGT
>JBGQLF010000587.1:0-6714 GCA_041499985.1 Gemmataceae bacterium | reverse complement strand
TCGTCACGCTCACAAGCCATACCGGCTCCATCTTCAGTGTGGCGTTCAGTCCCGACGGGAAACGGCTGGCTTCGGCCAGCTGGGATCGGACCGCGCGGGTCTGGGACGCCACCACGGGTCAGGAACTGGTCACGCTCACGGGCCACACCGGCTCTATCACCAGTGTGGCGTTCAGTCCCGACGGGAAACGGCTTGCCTCGGCCGGCTCGGACCAGCATGACGCAACATCAACTCGGCCAGAAGGATCAAGCTCGGGCAACGCTGGCCCGCTTGCGCGCCTGCCTCTCGCAGGCCACGGGGACCAACCCCGACGCGACGCAGGCTTTCTTACGCGAACTGGAAAGCGTGCTCGGCGCGCAGGAGTGAAGCTCGCAAGGTGTGCTCGAAAGGAGGCTGTCGGAACGCGACCAACGAGACAGCCTCAACGGGTTGTGCCGTCCTATTGAGGAGCGGCGCTGGGATAGAGTCCCTTCCGCTTAATGGTTCGCAGCAAGAGTTGATGGAGTTCCTCGTACTGGGGCGAGCGCAGGAATTCTTGCCGCTGTTCGGGGTCGGGGAAATAGCGCGCAATCAACCGGCCCTGGGGGTCGTCCAAAGCGTTGGACAGGCTGATCCACGAGTCCGCCTTACGGGCGATTTTTCTTGCCTCGGCGACGAGTTGCTTTGCTCTGTCTTGGTTCATCACCGCTCCTTCCAGCCGCGGTCGCCGTGTCTGGCGGACCTGATAGATCAAGAATCTCCACCGAGCGCGGCGGGGCATCGAAGTACATCGCCAGTTGACCCAAGCGCCGCCCCAACCGGCCCACCACCTCTCGCAGCGGGGCACGTTGTCCGCCGCCGTGGCAACCTCATCGTTCATCAGGGATCCGGTGGGAGATTGGGCAAGCGGCCCCGCATTTTGTAAAGGTGAATCAACGCCTGGTTCATCATCCGTTCGCCGGCGCCAACTTCCGCAGGCGAAACGGCCGGATCCGCGCCGTAACCGCCCTCGGCGGCGGCCTCGATGGTGGGGAAGTACTGTTGATAGTCGTTGCAATAGCCCAAGAAGAACAAGTGCTCCAGCCGAGCGCGCCGCTTCAAGCTGAGGGCATGGCCACAGAAGAATTCCCCGGAAACGCCGACGAAGCCGATACGGCCGTCGAGCAGGGCCGTGGTCAGGTGCGGCCGCACGCCGTCGCGGTATTCGCGTTCGTAAAAATCGACCAGCTCCCGAAAGAACGCCGCGACAAAGCCGGCCTTGAGCACGGGATTGCCCAGATCGAAACGGCGCCCAAAGCGGAAGTCATCTTCACGGATTTGGAGAGTCGGCTTCTCCAAAGTCGTGCAGCGGATCGTTTGAGCCAGAGCCAGGACCTCGCGGCCGAGTGCCTGGCCAAACTTCTCGGGGCCGCGCTCTTCACCCGGGTCGGTCGACAGATCGCCGGCGGCTCCTTGGAGGAACAGACACCGGGCTCCCGTTTCCTTCTCCACCAGATCCGCCAACACACCCGGATAGTCCGCGGAGAATTTGCGAACCTTGGCATCGTGCAGGGTCGGATGAGCGGCATAGTTAACCGCCAGGGCGATGGGCTGGCCGTCGTGGCCCTCGACGCGGAGAACGAGCAATTCGCGGTCCACCGGTTTGTCGGGGCGTTTGGAGTGCCGGTTGCGGTTGCGGGTGATTTCCTTGGCAGCAATTCCCAGTTTGGCCGGCCGCAGAGTCTGAGCCGCGGTCAAAATCACCTCCGCAATCTTCTCCTCCAGATAGCGAAGGTAGGGATCCTTTGGGCTGGGCCAGGTATCTAACTCAAGGACCGGTCCATGATGCGTGTGGGTGGCGACGAGAAAGATGTGCTCGATCCCGGCCGCCGCCTTGACGCGTGCCCGGATCGCCGCGGTCGTTGGCCGCGTGGGAGCGCGCCCCAGGTCGAGGCTGACCAGGGCAATGCGTTCGCTGCCGGCGGCCAGGACCAGGGCCCGCGCATGCAAAGGATCGAGCACGCCAACACTCGGAGCCTCATGACGCGCTCCATAGCCCCACATGGCGAAACCGATGGGTGGCGTGATCTCCACTTTGGCAGCACCCGCGCGGAACTCTTGACCCGGCACCGCAGCGGCCTCGAACAACAATCCCGCGCAAACCAGCAGCAGACGTACACTCATGTTCATGTCCGCAACTCCTGGGCAAGCCAGTGGAAATCTCCAGCGAACGGGCATTCTCAGCCGTGTGCCGACATGATAGACTCGCCCGGCATGGGTATCCAGAGGGGAACTGATGGGTGCGGAGCCAACGGGAGCTTGCTAGGCAAGCAGAAAAGAAAATGTCCCGCCGCCGGATCGCCCAGTGTCGCCCATCACTGGAGTCACCAAACGGCAGGACATCGTCATTGTACCCATATATATACACCCGTCAACATCTAGCGTGCTTTTCTGGCCGATGGGATCGGCTTGCTTATGATAAAAAGGGTAGCACAGAAGGAAAGACTCATGCCGCCCGTGACGGCACCTGCCAGAACATTGACGGGTCTGCAAGACCTGACCCACATCCTTCAGTCGGCCGAGGGATTCCATCCGGTCGTGGCCGCACTGAAGAACGGCCACGGTGCCTCCGTCGATGGTGCCTGGGGTTCGTCCGCGTCCCTCATGACGGCGGCGCTGGGGCTGCATGCACCGCAGACCCTGCTAGTGGTCATCGCCCATCCGCGCGATGTGGATGGCTGGGTGGAGGACCTGGCCAGTTTCGCCGGACTGCGACCGGTGGTGTTCCCTGCCTGGAATAACCTGCCAAGTGACGCCACCGTCGTGGATGAGGTGGCCGGCCAGCGCCTCCGTATCTTGAAGCAACTGGAAGCCGCGACACCACCGCGTCTGGTCGTGACCACGATCCAGGCCTTGCTTCAGCCAGTGCCTGACCGCGCGCAGCTAGCTCAAAGGCGCCGTACCCTGCGTGTCGGCGAAACCGTGTCACCGGAGGAACTGGCCACCTGGCTGGTCGAGCACGGGTTTCGGCGCACGGAGGCCGTCGAGCTGCCGGGCGAGTTCAGCCGGCGCGGCGGGATCTTGGACCTGTTTTCTCCCGATACCGAAGCTCCTTTCCGCCTCGAATTCTTCGGTGATGAGATCGAGTCGATCCGCCAGTTTGCACCGCATACGCAGCGGAGCCTGGGTGCGGTGCCAACAATCGAGATCATGGCAGCTGAACCCGGTCTCCAGGGGGTGTCGGAAGAGGGCGCGGAACCGGTCCTGGAGCGCGGGCACTTCTGCGACTACCTGCCGGACGACGCCTGGACGGTCCTCGTGGAGCATGAGGATCTGCACGAACAAGGCAAGCACTACCTCGAGCGGGTCGCCGACATCCGAGGTCTGTTCTCGGTCCCGGGCGTGTTTCAGCAACTGCTACGCTTCGCCAATGTCCAGATCTCGGCCTTGCCGACTTCCTCCGTGGAGGCCAGCTGTCATTTGCGGGTGGAGTCGGTCGAGCGCTTCAGCGGCGATGTGACCAAGCTGCACGACGAGCTGACCGCGGCCGCGGCTGGTGATAGCGTTTTGATCGCTTGCCACAATGAGGCGGAGTGCAAGCGCCTGGGCGATGTGCTCTCCGCAGGTCCCACACGGAATCAAGCAGACACCGAGCCGCAGCCCCAGGCGCAAGGCAACGGCTTGCCGGGCATGCCCACCTTCGTGCTGGTCATCGGCCACGTGAGCGCCGGTTTTCGGATGGTGGACGCCGGGATCGTGGTGCTGAGCGATCACGAGTTGTTCCACCGGGAAGAGGCCCGGCAGGTCTTGCCGCGCCGCCGGCTCGAAGCACGCGCCATTGATAGCTTTCTGGATCTCGCCGAGGGCGACCTGGTCGTGCACGTTAGCCACGGCATCGCCCGCTACCGCGGCATGCAGATCCTGGAAAAGAATGGCCACAGCGAAGAGCACCTGATCCTGGAGTTCCGCGAGGGCACTCGTGTCTTCGTGCCGGCCTCCAAGATCGACCTGGTGCAGAAGTATGTGGGCGGCGCCCGCACCGAACCGGAGCTGTCCAAGCTGGGCGGCACCGCCTGGCAGCACAAGAAGGAAAAGGTCGAGTCGGCGGTACTCGACCTGGCCAGCGAGATGGTCGATCTCCAGGCCCTGCGTGCGGCCCAGCCCGGCATCACGTTTCCACCGGACACCGAATGGCAAGCTGAGTTCGAGGCCACCTTCCCCTATCAAGAGACGCCGGACCAGCTGACCACGCTCACCGAGATCAAGCGCGACATGGAGCGCTCGCGGCCGATGGATCGGCTGATCTGTGGCGATGTCGGTTACGGCAAGACCGAACTGGCCATCCGCGCCGCCTTCAAAGCGATCGACAACGGCAAACAGGTGGCCGTGCTCGTGCCCACGACCGTGCTCGCCGAACAGCACTTTCGCACCTTCGGCCAACGCCTCGCGGAGTATCCATTTGTGGTGGAAGGGATCAGCCGTTTTCGCACTGCCAGCGAGCAGAAGCGCATCCTCGAGCGTCTGGCCAAAGGCGGCGTCGATGTCATCATCGGCACCCATCGCCTGGTCAGCCCCGACGTTCGCTTCAAGGACCTGGGCCTGGTCATCATCGACGAAGAACAGCGCTTCGGCGTCGAGCACAAGGAACGCCTCAAACACTTGCGTCAGACTGTCGACGTGCTGACGATGACCGCGACGCCGATCCCGCGAACGCTGCACCTGTCGCTCCTGGGTATTCGGGATATCAGCAACCTGGAAACGCCGCCTCCGGACCGGCTCGCCATCGAGACGCGCATCGCGCGCTTCGACCCGCAGTTGATCCGCCATGCGATCCTGCGCGAGCTCAATCGCGATGGGCAGATCTATTTCGTCCACAACCGCGTGCATAACATCCAGGCGATGGCGGATCGACTTCAGGGCATTGTGCCGGAAGCGCGGATCGTCATCGGGCACGGGCAAATGGCCGAACACGAGCTGGAACAGGCGATGCTGCGCTTCGTCCGCCGGGAGTGCGACATCCTGGTCGCCACGACGATCATCGAAAGCGGCCTGGACATTCCCAATGCCAACACCATCTTCATCAACCAGGCCGATATCTATGGCCTGGCCGACCTGCACCAACTCCGTGGCCGAGTCGGACGGTACAAACATCGAGCCTATGCTTACTTGTTGCTGGACGCGGACCGGACGGTCACGCCAACGGCGGCACGCCGGCTCAAGGCCATCGAGGAGTTCACCGAGCTGGGTGCCGGGTTCAAGATCGCTTTGCGCGACCTGGAGATCCGCGGCGCCGGCAACATTCTGGGATCGCAACAGAGCGGGCACATCGCGGCGGTTGGCTACGAGATGTATTGCCAGCTGCTGGACAATGCCGTGCGTCGCCTCAAGAACCAACCGCTGCGCACGCCGCTCGAAGTCACCGTCGAGCTGCCCTGGCCGGCCTACCTGCCGCGCGATTATGTGCCGGGACAGCGGTTGCGGATCGAGGCGTATCGCCGTCTGGCACGTCTGCGTCGACCGGAGCGATTGGAGGATTTCCGCAACGAGCTGCGCGACCGCTTCGGCCCGCCGCCGGAGCCGGTCGAGTGGCTGATGCGCCTGGCCGAGCTGCGCCTGTTGGCGGCACGCTGGCAAGTCGCGACGATCCACCTGGAAACGCCGTCAGAGAGCGGCTTTGGCCCGACCGATGTGGTCCTGGGCTATCGCAGTGTACGCAAGATCCGGCGTCTGGCAGCCCGCAGCCACGAGCGCTTGCGGGTCGTGGACGACAACAGCGCCTATCTGCGCCTGGCGCACGCGGAGACCGAGCCGCTGGCCTTGTACGCCCTCTTGAAGGATCTCTTGTCTTTGCCGGCCCGATCGGTATAGTTCGCCCTCCCCGATGCTCGGTGCCGAGCGCTCGGGACACCCGGCGAAAGAAGGGGGCGAGGATGCGTACGATCGTGGTGGCAGGAAAGCGCCGCTCGTTCGGCAGTCGCCGTTGGCTGCTTTTATCTAGGGCGTTGCGCCTCTCCGCCTGCCTCACTTCCTGGCTGCTGATGGGCTGCGCTAGTGAGCGCCCGCCTTTCGGGGCGCTGGAGCTGGCGAATCAGGTCCTCGCACGGAGTCAGAGCGAGGGCGGGTCCGTCACCCGCGCGCAAAAACCCGAGAGTGACCCCACAAAGGCAGCTTCTTCAGGGTCGTTCCTGGATGTGCACAGCAAGGGCTTCGAGGGCACGCAGGACGGGGAAGTCACCGCGCGCATTCGGGCCACCGTCAACGGGGTTCCCATCCTCGACCAGGAAGTGCGCGAGGCCGTGCGGCCTGCTTTGATGGAGACGCGGGCGCTAGCGGAACCCGAACGGAGTACTCGCGAGAGTGAAATCATCCGCCGTCAGCTCGAGCATATCATCGAGCGCGAAATCATCCTCCAGGAGGCGCTGGGCTTCCTGGAAAAACGGCCCCAAGCTTTGGAGAAGATCAAGCAATCGGCCGTCAAGGAAGCGGACAAGCAGTTGCGCGCGATGAAGAAGCGCCTGGCGCAACAGGGCCTGACCCTGCAATCAGAGGACGAGTTCAAGGCTTTCCTCCGCACGCAGGGCATTTCCCTGGAATGCCTGCGCCGCCAATACGAACGCGAGTATATGGCGATGGAATGGATGAGCTTCAAGATCGGCCCGGCACTGGAGCGCATCGGTTACGAGCCGATTCAGGAGTATTACCAGCAACATCCGGAGGAATTCCAGGTTCCCGATAGCGTGAAGTGGCAAGACATCT
>JBGQLF010000586.1:0-6714 GCA_041499985.1 Gemmataceae bacterium | reverse complement strand
TTCTCGGCAGCAGCGGCCAACCGCGCGTTGGCGGATCGGCGCAGTTTCTCGAGTGCCTCCGGGACCGTCGGCAAGGTGACCACGCGCGGCGGAGTCACGACACTCCGACCCCCTCCTCCCCGGGGCCCTTGGGCAGGCATCGACGTCAGCCCTTCCAGCAGGGCGATTTGCTGCCAGGCCTGGTCCTCGGATTGTCCCCCAACCAGGTGCACGAAGCGCAGGATCGCCAGCGGTTGCCGCTGGCGCCACAGCAGACCCGCGCAGGCGGTCAGGAGCTTTTCGCGCCACGGTTCCGCCTTGGCCCAGCTCGGCAGCGTCAGCCGGGCCGCCAAGAACTCGGCCTCTTGACCCGCGAACCCTGCCAGAAGCGCGGCCAACAAACTTGGGTCCGCCGCCGCCACTTTCAGAATCGGTTCCAACGTCCGGTCGGCCAGCAGACTGTTGACCAGGCCGAGCGTCAACGCGAGCTGCATCCGCACATGCTTGTCGGCGTCCTGGGCCCGGGGAGCCAATTCCTGAATGACGGCGGGGTCGGGCAGCCGATTGACCACATTGCGGCAAAGCGCGACCGCGCTGGCGCGCACATCGCTTTCCTTGTCAGCGAGCAGGGAGAACAGCAGGTCCGGATCCAGCCGGTTCAAGCCTTCGAGGGTCCAGAGCGCATGCAGCCGGCCGAGCGGCTCGGAGCCGGTGGCGGCCAGTTTTTGCAGCGCGGGCACAACGGACCCGTCGCGGCGCTGCACGAGCAGCTGCTGGGCCATGTCACGGTGCCAGCCGTTGGGACTGGCAAGATGCGCCACGAGCTCGGCGCTGGTCGCCTTGCTCAGCGCCGGCGGTTTGCGGGGCTGGCTCGTCTCATGGACGATACGGAAGATACGGCCCAGGCCGATAGGCTCGTCGAGCTGGCGATCCACAATCTCCTTGCGCAAATAGGGCGTCATGAAGGCGCCGTGTTGAATGATGCCACGGTACATGTCCACGAGGTAGAGTGTGCCATCCGGCGCGTTGTACAGGTTGACGGGACGGAAACGCTCGTCGGTCGAAGCCAGGAACTCGGCCTTATCATAAGCGTTTTTGGAGTACTTGACGCCATTCTCGTGGACGAAAACCTGGCGGCGGACGAGGTTGCCCGCGGGTTCGTTGATAAAGACGTCGCCGGAGAGTTCCCTGGGCAAATTGTCGCCGCGGTAGACCACTGGGCCGCAATTAGCATTGGCTTCGATCATGGTGCCGTCGGGCCGCAAGAACGACGCCAGATATCCGCGATTGATACCTGGATTGGCGCGAATGGGCCAGACTTGCTGTTCCTTGTAAAGTGCGACGTTGGTCAAGGGATTGGAGACATGCGCATTGGGCGAATAGCAGGGGACCAGGTCGCCGCGAATCAGGGACGCATTGACGTTGTAGACGAGAAAACCGTGGTCGTCCTGGGTGATGCCCCACTGGCCACGGGCGACGGTTGCTTCGCGCACCCAGCGGCCGTCGATCTGGCGCAACCGGATCCCCTCCTTGGCGTTGTAGATCCAGTTGTCCAGGGCGGGCATGAGGCCATTGAGAGCATGCTCGGGATTGCCGGGGTTGTACTCGCAGATCAGTTTCTTCTCGTCGCAGTGGAGGTCCCCGTTGCCATCGCGGCACAACCAAATCTTGCCGTTGGCGGCGACCAACAAGCCCGCGCTCGTCCAGCACAGCCCCCGCGGCAGGACGAGTTGGTCCAGGAAGACGGTGCTCTTGTCCATGACACCGTCCCCGTCGGTGTCTTCCAGAACGGAGATGGTGCCGACGGTTTCTTTTTCTCCTTTGCCATCTACATTGGGCATAAAGCCGCGCATTTCGCACACCCAGATGCGGCCCTCGGGATCGAACGTCAGGGCCACGGGATCGTGCACCAGCGGTTCGCTGGCCACCAATTCGATGCGATAGCCCGGCGCGATTTTGAAGGTCTTCATCTCTTCCCGCGGCGAGAGCGCGGGCGCCGGCGGAACCTGGAATCCCCGGTCGGATCCCTTTTGCCCGTGAACCACGTGCACGCACCACGCGCAACTCGTCACGACCAGGATCAAGAACCACCGCAACCTTCGCGCACCCGTCATGTTATGACCCCTTGGATCGTTGAGCCACTGAGCGCTCGGCCGAGCGCTCAGTGGCTCAACGATCCAAAGCATTGTCCTGCGGGGCGGTCAGAAGTCAACCATTCCCGGATCGGCTCTTCTGTAGGTCCGATCCGGGAGCGGTTTTGTGGAGATGCGTGCTATTTGTGGAAATGTTCTCGGTAGGCCAAGGCGTCTTCCCAGACGGAGCGTGGCTGGTGTCTTGCTCAACTCGCCGCCCGCAGATCGGCCAGCTCCTCTTTCACCGATGCATAATGACTCGGCTCCATGGTAAAGCTAGCGGTCCCGCTCGTGAAGTTGCGCAGCTCACTGGTATAGCCAAACAACTCCGCCAACGGCACATACGCATGCAACTGGCAACGGCCCTTCTCCAGCATGGAATCGAGGATCTCGCCGCGCCGCCGGCTGACGTCGCGGGTCAGGTCGCCCAGGTACTGCCCCGGAGCATGGATCATGACATTCATGATCGGCTCCAACAGCACCAGGCCCGCTTTCGCCTGCGCGTCGCGGAAGCACTCGAGCGCCGCCAGCTTGAACGTGTCGGCCGAGCTGTCCACCTCGTGCGACTTGCCGTCGAGGAGCGTCGCCTGGATGTCCACGCACGGGAAGCGGTACTTGGCCCCCTTCTGGCAGCCCTGCCGGAAGCCCGTCTCCACCGACGGAATGTACTCGGTCGGCACCGCACCGCCGACGATGCGATCGATGAAGTACAGGTTATTCGGGTCCGGCTTCTCGCCATGCTCTTCCTGGTACGTGGTCCACTCGTCCACCTGGTCCTTGGTGAGTGGGTCGAAACGCATCTCGATGACGGCATACTTGCCCCGGCCCCCCGACTGTTTGATGTAGCGGGTCTCGAGTTCGACCGGCTTGGCCAGCGTTTGCCGGTATGCCACCATCGGCTTGCCGACCGCTACCTGGACGCCGTGGTCGCGCTGCAACTTGTGCACCGCCACTTCCAGGTGCAGTTCGCCCATGCCGCTGAGGATCAGCTGCTTGGTCTCGGGGTCGGTCTGGCTCCGCAGCGTCGGATCGTCGCGGACCATCTTGCCCAGGGCGTCGGCCAGCTTGGTCTCGTCCACGTTCTTGGCCGGGATCAGCGCTTGGGCAATGACCGGAGCCGGGAAGCGGATCTCTTCGAGCGCGATCGGGTGAGCCGTGGCGGAGAGCGTGTTGCCGGTCGCCGTCTGCTTGAGCCCGACGACGGCCACGATATCGCCCGGCCCCGCCACTTCGAGGCGATCCCGCCGGTCGCCCATGAGTCGATAAATGTGGCTGATGCGCTCGCTGCGTTTCTGCGTGGGGTTCAGCACGGTGTCGCCGGGGTGCAACTCCCCGGAGTAGATGCGCAGAAACACCAGGTCGCCATGCTTCTCACTGACAGTCTTGAACGCCAACGCGCAGAAGGGATCGCTCGCCTCAGGCTTGCGTTCCACCTTTTCCTTCGACTTGGGCACGAACCCCTGCACCGGTGGCCGATCCGCAGGGGCCGGCAAGTAGTCCCGGATCGCATCCAGGAGCAGGCGCACGCCGTGATACTCCTTGGAGGAGCCACAGAGCACCGGCGTCAACTTGCCAGAGAGCGTACCGGCCCGCAAGGCGCGGCGCAGCATCTCCTCGGAGACAAGCTCGCCTTCGAGCAGGCACTCCAGCAGTTCGTCGCAGCCGTGCGAGGCGGCCTCGAGGAGGTGTTCGTGCCAGACCTTGGCCAGGTCGCGATAGCCGGCCGGGATCTCTTCCCAGGTATAGCCCATGTGCGTCGGGTCGCTCGTGTCCTGCGCCCAGAACTTCATGCGGATCAGGTCGATGACCCCCTGGAATTCGCTGCTCTGCCCGGCGGGCAGTGTACACACCGCCGGCAGCAGGCCGAGCTTCTCCTTCATTTGCTCGAGGCAGCCGAAGAAGTCGGCACCCATCCGGTCGAGCTTGTTGATGAAGGCCAGGCGCGGCACCTGGTGCTTGTTCGCCTGATGCCAGACGGTCTCGCTTTGCACCTCGACCCCACCGACGGCGCAGAAGACGCCGACGGCTCCGTCGAGCACCCGCAGACTGCGTTCCACCTCGGCCGTGAAATCGACGTGGCCGGGGGTGTCGATCAGCGTGATGCGCGTGTCGCCCCATTCGATGGTGACCGCGGCGCTGTTGATGGTGATTCCCTTGGCCTTTTCGAGTGGATCGAAGTCGGTCGTGGTGTTGCCGTCATCGACGTCGCCGGCCTTGTGCTTGGAGCCGCCGAAGTACAAGATGCGCTCCGTCGTGGTGGTTTTCCCCGCGTCCACGTGGGCGATGATGCCAAGGTTACGTACATTCTCGAGCATGGTTCGTGGCCGGCGTGGGCACCAGGCGCCACACGACCGTCTCCTCACAAAAAACAAAAAACCGCGGCCGACTGGGACCCAATTCCCAGTCCCGCGTGTATTGCGCAAACTCCCTTCAAACGACAACCGCCGGGCTCTCAAGCTCATCTTGAGACCGCAACCGGCGAACTCCACAGTCTGGAGAGGAGCGGCGGGGTACACTACCCGCTGAGAAACGACCTTGTCTCTCGCACCGATTCGGGGAACGGGTTCCGCACCGCGAATCGACACGGGTAAGAAGGTAATATTCTAGCGTGTAAAAGCGACGAAGGAAATGGTGAATTCGGTGTGAATTCGGAAAAAGCCACCTACTAGTTGTCCATGTGTGGTTTGTTTCGAAGCCGGAAGCATTCGCGACGGACGGCCAAACGGAGTCCATCGCGAACGCTTTCGGCTCGGCCAAACGGTGCCAAGCGCGACCGCAGAGATCATGAGGTACAGCGGGAAGCACCTCAGTGCTCTGCGATCGCGAGCCGAGGCCAGAGTTGCCTCTTCTCGACGGCCCCACTGCTACATGAATATTCTAGTCGGTCAGGCAAGGGTTTACTTCTCCGCCTTCTCGTGCAAGCTGACGATGAACTTCAGGACCGCCGCATCCATGTAGAACCGCGCCTTCAGGGCCTCGCCGCCCTCTACCGTGATCCAGATCTTGTCGGCCTCCTTGTTCTTGGCGAAGGTTTCCTGCGCTGCCTTGACAGCCTCTTTGTGCTTGCCCTCGATGGCCGGGGCCAGCCGGGCCAGCGACACCGCGAACTGGGCCGGAGGCACCGACTTGGGCTGGGCAATGAGGGCCTCTTTGAGAACACTCAAACCATTGGGCCCGCCCGCCAGCAGGACCGCATCGTTACGAAAGGCAACGTACAAAGGATTCTCGCCGAGGATACGCCGTGCGTCGGCTTCAAAGTCCTTTCCCGCATCCAGCCGATGAATCTTGACCGCGCCGGCCGACTCGGCGTCCAACTGGATCTTGGCCCGGCCAGCTTCGGGCAAGTCCTTGATGATGGAACGAAGCGTTTTTTCGACCGCCGTCCCATCCTGGATCTTCAGGCCGATCACGGGGCTGTAGAGCTTATTGGCGTCGGGACCACGCAAGTCAAAACCCAGGTCCAGCTCGCCGGCCTTGAGCGTCGGTTCCAGCGCGTTGAAAAGCTTGGTTGCTTGCGCGCGTTTGGTCTTGTCCTTCTCGTTCTCCAAGCCCTTGCGGATTTCCTCCTCCAAGGCTGTGACAAACGCCTGGCGGAACTCGGCGGGCAAGGTCGCGTGCAGCAGCAGACTGGCGGCGGAATTCGGACGCGCCAGGGCACCGAACAGGCTCTGATTCCCGCCCAGCTCGGCAATGTGTGACGCTAGCTTGGACTTGGGTTTGCCGTTGACGCTGAACTCGGTGGACAGGACCTGAGCCTGCCGATCGATGTCGATGCGAACCGTGATCTCGCGACCCTCGCGCAGTAACAGGCTGGCATTGCGGCCGAACTGCTGCATCGTCGCCACCTTGACCTTGTGCTGCGCTTCGGATTCGCCCTTCTTGTCATCTTGCACTTCGGCCAGGCGTAATTCCATCTGGCCCAGGACGATCTGCTTGAGGGTGTCGGGAAGCTGGTCGAGCCGGATCAGCGCCGAAACCGTCCCGGTATGATCGGCCGGAAGCACCTGGGTGGGATCCAGCAGCTTCTCCTTGGCCAAAGCCGCTTTGTCCTGGGCTGTGATGTAGGCGTACTGATTGGCAAAGCGCGCGTAGATGGGCACCGGGAGGTTGTCGCGCGAGATGGTGTAGATGTCGTCATCCCCCTTCTTGGCCTTGACGGCGAAGTTCTCGAGGAAACCTAGAAGGGTCTTCTCATCCGCAATCGGCACGAGGACCACGGCCGTGCTATCCATCAGGCCCGGATTGACGGTCCCATACAGGCCAAGTGGGCGCTTGGGGTCGATCCCTTGGAGTCCTTTTTCGCTCCTCCAGCTCTGGAGGAAGCCGTCGATCTGCTTGGCTTCCTCAGCCTTGCCGGCGAGCGTGGCCAAATACTGGAAATCGCTGATCAGGCCGTCGATCGAGCGCAGTCGCACGATCACCGTCGGCGCCTGGACTTTATCCTCGGCGGGTCGCGCCGGGGTCGGCATCGCCACCAGACCGCAAACGGCCAGGAACAGGAACCATCGTGTACGCATGGAAAACTCCTCAACCAACTTGCTTGGAACTTCCAGACAAGACTTTGATCCTGAGCCCGAAGCGCGAGCGAGGGTGAGAGCCTTTC
>JBGQLF010000585.1:0-6719 GCA_041499985.1 Gemmataceae bacterium | reverse complement strand
ACGCCCCAGATCTTGCCCGTGGACCAGTCGCCGTAGAGGTAGGCGCCCCGCAGCTCCGGTAGCTTGGAGCCGTAATAAACGATCCCGCCGGTCAGGGAACGCATTTCCGAGTGCGGATGATCCACAAGCGGCTTCGAGAACGGAGTCGGGCCGGCTTTGCGGTTGGGATAGAACGGATGACTGCCTTCCAGGACGCTCCAGCCGTAGTTGGCGCCGCGCTGGACCAGGTAGGCCTGTTCCCACAGATCCTGGCCGTTGTTGCCGACCCACAGGTCGCCAGTCTTGCGATCGATGTGCACACGCCAGGGATTGCGGAAGCCGTACGCCCAGGTCTCGGGGCGCACGCCGGGGCTGTTGACGAACGGGTTGTCCGCAGGCACGGAGTAGCCCTTGTCTGGATCCGGATGATCGACATCGATCCGCAGCACCTTCGACAACAGCTTCGTCAAGTCCTGGCCGGCGTGGTTCCTGTCGGAGTCGGAGGTGCCGTCGCCGGAAGTGACATAGAGCATGCCGTCGAGACCAAATGCCAGATCGCCGCCGTTGTGGCCATTGGAGGCCCATTCGAGGATCCGTGTCTCCGATTTGGGGTCCAGGGCGTAGGGGGGCTTGCGGTCCAGGGTGTAGCGCAGGACGCGGGTCGTCTTGCTCCGCCCCTTCAGGGGGCCGTTGCTGCCGACGTAGAGGTAGCCGTTCTTGTCGAAGTCCGGATGGAAGGCCACGCCGTAAGCAATGCCATCGACTTTCAGCAACTCCTCGGCCTGGGCGACGTCGGGATCGTCTTGGATGCGGGCAATGTGACCTTGGCCAGTCCACGCCTTTTCCTGATAAATCAAGATCAGGCGATTGCTGCCGGGTTCGTGGGCGACGCCGATAGGGCAGGGGATCTGAAGCTTGGGAAACACCCGCTTGACGCGATAGGGCAACGGCGGATTGGGCGAGCCGACAACGCGCGAAGTGGTCCAGGGGATGCGCTTGTCGAGGCCGTAGGGTTTGTCGGCGGGTTCGGCCGGCACGCTGCGCGGGAGCCCGCAGAGGAGGCTTGCGATCAACGCCGTCAGGACCAAGGTGCAACGCATGGGAACGATCCTCGAGCAGCACTCGGATGGAACAAGAGGCAGGTACTTTCTGCGCCAGGATCTATCATAAGGTGCGGGAGCGGCAAGTCACTCGAACTTTCCAGATGGCTTGATTTCTTGTGCGAGGGCGCGGGAGAATAGAGAAGCGAACAGGAAACCCCGATCCACAGGGAGTTGAGCGTGCCGCTGCCAGCAACGATCCAGGCCAAACGCATGGAGATACTGCGGATTGCTCGCACGCATGGCGCGGATCGCATTCGTATCTTCGGTTCGGCAGCACGTGGTGAAGCTGGACCTGATAGTGACCTGGACTTGCTGGTCGAGTTCGAGCCGGCACGCAGCTTGCTGGACCAGATAGCACTCATCCAGGACCTCGAATCCTTGTTGGGCTGCAAGGTGGACGTGGTCGAACCGGACGCGCTGCACTGGTACATCCGGGAACGTGTGTTGCAGGAGGCTGTGTTCCTGTGAAAGACGATCGCCTTTACCTGATCCACATCCTGGAGTGCATCACCCGCATCCAGGGATACACTGCCGAGGGCAAACAAGTATTTCTGGCAGACGGGAAGACCCAAGATGCCGTTCTGCGTCGGCTGCAAATCTTGGGGGAATCCACGCAACGAATCGGAGCATCCCTCAAGACCGCGAATCCCCAAGTCGACTGGCCGCGTATTGCCGGCTTTCGCAATGTGCTCGTGCATGATTACCTGGGCATCAAGCTGGAACGGGTTTGGGAAGTAACCGAGCAGCACCTGCCCCTGCTCAAGTCCCAGATCGAGCCGATCCTGACTGCACTGGATCTCAAGCCGCCGGAGACGCAAGACGTGCCACCACCTCCTCCGGGAGCGGACGCATGAATCTCAAGCCAGAAGAACTTCGATTCTTGACGGCCAAGGGGAAACGATCGCCGATCCCGAGTGGCCCTGGACCTCATCCGAGGAGTACCGAGCCCGACTGGAGGAAGCTCAAAGGGAATGGGAGAGTTGCGAACAGTCGGCGGTGCAGACCGCGAGGAAGGCGGTTGGGCAGTTTCCTGTCGAGAGCAAGCGCTGTTCCTGAAACAACGACGGTGAGCCATGGACAAGGACAACGACTACTATCGAACTCTCGATCTTCGGTGTCTCGCCAAGACCATCCCTGATGATAAGGAGGCCCGTGGACGGGCGGAAGCGTTCCACGAGATGCTCATCGCCCTGGCGCTGCGGCTCCAGACGGAGGCGTTCACCGCCGCCGACCTGCTTGCCTACCTCGGCGAACCGGACTCTGTCGAGCGAACGGAGGACAGCGAAGTTTGGGAATACTTCTGGCTCGGAGAGCATTGCTCGCTGGCCTACCGCTCCTCGACCCCGTTTATCGTCAAAGATAGTCAGGTGGTCGGAATCCGGCGCCAGGTGTTGACGCCAGCAACCTGACCTGCCTCAATGGCCGACCGGATCCTGCTTCCCAGTCCGCGCGCTCCGTTCCCTGCCATCCAGTTTGTGCGCCGACTGTTGACACTGGCCGCACCGCCCCCGATAGTATCTGAGCGCCCCGAGCGTGGGGATCGGGCACGACGGGAATCGTCCTCATGCGGGTCGGCCGGCCTTTCCGCAGCCCGGTCTCGTGGGCCTGTCGCTTTCAATTCCGTAGGCAAGGAGTCCGAACCATGTGGATCCCCAAATGGCAGCGCGATCAGAAGAAAGGGGTTGAATCCCCCATCCCGACGCAAGTGGTGTCCAACGAAGAGTTCATTCCCCGGCCGCAAAACGAACAGCAGCGCCAGGTCGAGTACCTGACCGGCGTCCTGGCCGAGGAGAAAGCCAAGCAGCTCGGCATGGACCGGCGCAGCTTCCTGACCAGCTCAATGGGCATGGCCACCGCGTTCCTGGCCAGCAACATGGTCTACGGCAACTACTGGGAAGTGGACCCGGTCGAAACGCTGGAGCCGGCGGCCACGGAAGAGAAATGGCCCAAGGGCGAATACTTCATTTTCGACGTCCAGACGCACTTCACCAACGGCCTGGCGCTGGCCTTCCGCAACGCCGAGTTCGTCCGCAACATGGGTTTCAAGCTCAAGAATGACGCCGACGCCTACAGCTTTCCGAACTTCGTCAAGGAACTGTTCTTCGATAGCGAGACCAGCCTGGTCGTCATCTCCGGCGTACCGGGCAAGGAGATCAACCGGGGACCCGATGGCAAGGTGCTGGAGGGCAAGGACCGAACTCCCGGCTATGCCGGCCAGATCCTGCCCAGCTGGCTAATGTCCCAGCGCAAGAAAGAGATCAACGATCTGGCCGGGTGCCAGCGGGCCCTGTGCCAGGGCAATTGCGCGCCCAATCACTACTGGGACCGCACGACCAACGCGCCCGACTTTGTGGCCCTGTTCGAGCAGATGGACCGCGAAGTCAAGACGTACGGCATTGATTCGTGGAAGTGGTACTGCCACACCGACCCCGGCCGTTCGGGCAACGGCTTCAAGCTCGATGACGAGAAAATGACCTATCCGTTTTATGAGAAATCGCGCCAGCTGGGGCTGAAGACCTTCAGTGTGCACAAAGGCTACGCCTCGCAGTCGCGCACGCTGGGACATCTGGCCAATCCCGCCGATGTCGAGAAGGCGGCTCTCGATCATCCGGACCTGACGTTCATCATCTATCACTCGGCCATCAAGCACGGCCCGAGCGAACCCGAGTTCGACAAGGAAGCGTTTTTCAACCCGACGACCGGCGACTTTGCCTGGCACGATATCTTGATGAAGATCAAAGAGCGTCAGCCGAAGATGACCAACGTCTATCCCGAGATCGGCTCGGCGTTCGGCAGCCTGGCGATTGCCCATCCGGTCATGTGCATGCACCTCATGGGCAAGAACATCAAGAACTACGGGGCCGATCACGTCATCTGGGGCACCGACTGTTTGTGGTGGGGCGCGCCACAGTGGGTGATCGAGGCGTTCAAGCGCTTCCAGATTTCCGATGAGCTGTGCGAGAAGTTCGGCTACGCCAAGCTGACCAAGGAAGACAAGGCGAAGATCTTCGGCCTGAACGCGGCTCGGCTCTATGGCGTGGATGTGCAAGCCAAGCGGAAGGCGCTGCCGAACGATACGTTCAGCAAATTGAAGACCGCGTATCTGGAGCAGGGCGGCCAACGCGAGAACGCCGCCTATGGCTGGGTACGGGCGGATGTGTGAATAGGATCGTTTCGCGGGGACTTGCGTGATGAGACGAGGGTTGCTTCTGCTAGCCGTCGTGGTGTTCACGTCGAGCGCACTGGTTTCGCACCTGCGCGCTCGACGTGGCCTCCTACACGCAGCCGAGTCGTCCAAGCAACTCGATCCCGCGGCATGGGGCAGCGATCACGTCGGCCAGCCCGTGCCGGAATACGTCACCGGTGAAGAGTGCCTGTTCTGCCACCGCCTGGACGTCGGCCCGACCTGGACCGCGAACCGCCATCATCGCACGATCCGCGAAGCCGAGCCGGATGCCCTCCCGCTGGTGGCCCTGAAGCAAGCACCGGCGTTCAAAGTGGTGGCGGAGGAGGTCAAGCTGGTCCTGGGCAACACCAATCGAATGCGGTTCCTGAAGCCGGCCAGCGAGTATGGCAAGCTGGAACTACACTCCGTTGCCTGGGTGCCGTCATGCCCCGGCGAAGTGGGCAAACTCGTGGATACGGATCGGCCGCACTGGGAGACGCGGAAATTTGCCGACGCCTGCGCCGGCTGCCATACGACCGCGGTCGATCCGGAGACCCGGGCCTTTTCGGCGCTGTCGCTCGATTGCTACGTCTGTCATGGCGATGTGCCGCTGAAGCACTCGAAGGATACCGCCCTGGTCCATTTGTCGAAAAAACGGCAGGACCCCCCCCGGGTGGTCACGTCGATCTGTGCTCAGTGCCATGTTCGCAGCGGCAAATCGCGCAGCACGGGCTTGCCCTATCCCACTAACTTCGTGGCCGGCGATAACCTGTTCCGCGACTTCCAGGTCGATTTTGCTCCTGAAGCGTTGGCCCGGTTGAACCCCGCAGATCGACACATCGTGGAGAACGTCCGCGACGTGGTGCTGCTCGGCAAGGAAGAGGTCACTTGCCTGGCGTGCCATGAGGTTCATAAGAGATCGAGTAAGAAACACCACCTCGTGGCCGGAGGCGAATCCTGTTTGAACTGCCACCAGGCAACGGGGTCGAAGAAGATCCGCAAAGCGTATGAGGTTCACAGTGCAACCTGCGCGTATTGAGAAGGCATCCGAGGAGGTCGAGGCGATGGCTGTCAACCACGAACTGGAATTCGAGCAGTGGCCGAGCGACGTGCCGAAGGATGAGACCGATTTCAGTCTGCGGGCCTACGTGGCTCGGCTGTCCGAGGAACGGCTGGCGGAGTACGATCCGAGCTGGCCGGATGAACGTGTTCTGGAATGGGACGGTAATTTCCGCTCAGATGGAGCGCTCATGCTCGTTTGCTGCGAGCGTGATGTCGAGGTGCACGAATTTCGCCAGGTGCTGGAAGAGTACCTCGCTTACCGCCGGCGGAAGTCCTCATGAAGTGCCCTTCTTCCTGATGCTCCGCACCATTTCGTAAACCGGGTAACTGGCGGCGAGCAGGACGAGAGCATAGAGGCTGTTGCGCTTATCGCTGATGATCGAACCAATGAGGAAGACCAGCGAGGCGATCAGGACAAGCAGGATGGTCCACGGATAGCCCCAGACGCGGAAGGGACGCGGCAGCTCCGGCTCCCGCCAGCGCAAGACCAGGAGGGAGACAAAGCAGGCGCTGTAATTGACGACCGTGAAGAAGGCGAAGATCGAGAAGAGGACATCAAAGCGGCCTTTGACGACCACAAAGAGCATTCCCGCCAGCGTGGTCAACAGCATGGCCACGCCGGGTGTCCCGCCGGCATTGACCGTCGCGGCCTGGGTGGCGAACAACTGATCGCGCCCCAGCGCAAACAACACGCGCGTGGGAATGAACAGGTTCGCGTTGAGTGCACTGAGCAGCGCCACCAGCGCCAACGCGGTGATGAGCTGCCCGCTGTGGGCGCCGAAGAGAGTTTGGGCCGCATCCGCCAAAGCTAACTGGGACTGCATGAGCTGCGGCAACGGCAACACCCAGAGTAGGGCGAGGTTGACGAGCAGGTACAGGCCCAGAACGCACAGCGCACCGCCGAACATCGAACGCGGCAGGTTGCGGGCCGGGTCGCGGTCTTCCTCGGCGAAATAGATGGCTCCCTGCCAGCCATCGTACGTGCCGATCACCAGTTGCAACGCGAGCACCAGAGCAATGCAGAAGTTCCAGGGCGTAGCGGGCATGCTCCCCGCTCCCGCTGCGAAACCGGCGGCCGACTGCTCCCCGGCGTACAGAAAACAGGCTCCGACGAGCGCGAGAAATGCCAGGGCCTTGAGGAGACTCGTCAGCTCTTGCACCCGGCTGCTCAAGCGCAATCCCAACCAGTGCAGCCCGGCGAAGAGCAGCAGCGTCAGGACGGCCAGGAGACGCACCTGATCTGCCAGGGCAGGCCACAGCTTGGCCGCATATTCGCCGACGGCGATGGCCATGTACGCCAGCGAGGCGGAGCCGCCCAGCCAATCGCTCCAGCCGACCGCGAAGCCGGCGTAGTCGCCCAGAGCTCGGCGGGTGTAGACGTAGAAGCCGCCTGCCTGGGGCAGCATGGT
>JBGQLF010000584.1:0-6728 GCA_041499985.1 Gemmataceae bacterium | reverse complement strand
CCTGCCGGTGTGCCCTTTGAGAGAGAGGAGTTCTTGGCCGGTCTGCGCATCCCACACCTGCACCTCGCCAAGACCCTGCCCAGTGCTACTGCCCGAGGCCAGGCGTTTGCCATCCGGGCTGAAGGCCACGCTCTTGACTCCGCCGGTGTGCCCCTTGAAGGTAAGGAGAACTTGGCCGGTCTGCGCATCCCACACCTGCACCTCGCCTACCGGCTTGCCGACCGTGCGACCGATCCCAGTGGCCAGGCGTTTGCCGTCGGGGCTGATGGCCATGCTGAGGGCACCGAGCGTATGCTCCTTCGGGATCAGGGTAAGGATCTCCGCGTGGCTCAGCCGGTAGAGGTAACGCCATTCAAAGCCGCGCAGGTCGGTTTCCCCCGCCTTGGGGCGGTGTTGCTCCAGTAGCTCCCGCACCCGCTCGGCACCGCCCACATCCCAGGCATGCTTGGCCAGGTTCATTTGGGCCGCATACAGCGTGCTCCGCAGCTGGGCCTGCGTGGTCTGAAGCTTCTCATTGAGGGCGCAGACCTCGTCACGCTGCTTCTGGGCTTCGTCGCGCTGTTGCTGGGCCTCGTTGCGCTGCTGGTTCGCTTCTTGCTCGTTCTTCCGGGCCTTCGCGGCGTTGGTGTTGGCCTGTTGCTCCTGCGCCATGGCTACCGCTTCCGCCTGCGTCGCCCGCACGGCCTGCCACGTGCTGGCCGCCACTCCCAGCAGCAGTAGCGCGGCGAAGGCCGCCGCGGTGGCCAGCAGCTTCTGGTTCTTCCGCGCGAGCTTGCGCAGCTTGTAGCCGGCCGTCGGCGGGCACGCCTCCACCGGCTCGTCGGTCAGGTAGTGCTGGAGGTCCCGCGCCAGGCCGTTGGCCGTCTCGTAGCGCCGCGTTCGATCCTTCTCCAGCGCCTTCATGACGATCCAGTCCAATTCGCCGCACAGCACCTGGCCTAGTTTCGCCGGCTCGGTCCCCCGCCGAGCCGAAATTGTCGCCAGCGCCTCGCCCGATTGGCTCAGGCGCGTGCTCGGCTTGGGCGGTTCCTCCTCGCGGATGGTCCGCAACAGTTCGTCCAGGGCCACCTGCTTCAGCCGTTCATGCTCCAGCGGCGTGTTGCCGGTCAGCAGCTCGTACAGCAGCACGCCCAGCGCGTAGACATCGCTGCGCGTGTCGATGTCCAGGGCATTCAGCTTGGCCTGCTCGGGACTCATGTACTCCAGCGTGCCGACGAACGAGCCGAATGCCGTGAACAGCGTCCGCTCGGTCAGCTTCTGGCTGGTCGCCTTGGCCACGCCGAAGTCGATTACCTTCGGCACTGGCTGGTCATCGTACAGGGCGACCAGGACGTTGGACGGCTTGAGGTCGCGGTGGATGACCCCCTTCTGATGCGCGTGCTGGACCGCATGGCAGACGGGGATGAACAGTTCCAGGCGCTCGCGCGGCGTCCGCTGGTTCTCATCGCAGAAGCGGGTGATGGGGACGCCCTTGACCAACTCCATGACGAAGTAAGGCCGACCAGACTCGGTCGTGCCGGCGTCAAGCACCTTGGCGATGTGCGGGTGATCCATCAGCGCCAGGGCCTGACGTTCGGCCTCGAAGCGGGCGATGACTTGGGCTGAGTCCATGCCGGGCTTGATGATCTTCAAGGCGACCATGCGGCGGACGGGCTCTTGCTGCTCGGCCATGTAGACTGTGCCCATGCCGCCTTCACCGATTTCTTGCAGCAGCTTGTATGGGCCGATCACGCTGCCGGGGCCCTCCTGCCCTGGCGGTACCTCCACCGTGCCGTTCAGACCGGCCGCAGGCTGGTGGAGAAAGCTACCCGCTTGGAAGTGGGCCTCGAGCAGTTTCTCGACGCGCCCGCGCACCTGCTGGTCGAGGCCACAGGCCTGGTCGAGATAGGCGGCGCGCTGCTGAGCAGACTCGATTTCCACAGCGGCACAAAAGATCGAATCGACATTGGGTCCCGCGTTCATGGCATGACTCCTGGTAGTAGGTGCTCCCCAAGATAATGCGAGGAATGCGGCTACGGAGGCTCACGAATTCTCAAAAAAATGGGCCTGGTTCCAAGGAGGGTAACCGCTGTGGCGGCAAGTTTGCAACTTGCCGTCGACAGACTCGGCAAGTTACAAACTTGCCGCCACAATTAAGCCGGGTCCGGAGAGTCCCCGCCGGTGATCGCCTCGTAGAGCCAGGCCCGGGCGTAAACCCAGTAGCGTTTGGCGGTGGCGCGTGAGATGCCGAGCAGGTCGGCCGCCTCGTCGATCGAGAATCCCGCGAAGTAGCGCAGCTTGACCAGCTCGGCTTTGGCGGGGGCCTCGATCGCCAGCTTGGTGAGGGCCTCGTCCAGGGCCAGGAGGTCGTCGGAGGACAGCTCGGCCACTGCGTGGGCCTCGTCCAGATCTACGCGCTGCCGGCCGCCACCGTGTTTGGGACGGCGTTTGCGCCGCGCGTTGTCGATCAGGATGCGCCGCATGGCCTCGGCGGCCGCGGCGAAGAAATGGCCTCGGCTGCTCCAGTGCTGAACCCGTTCCACGTTCACGAGTCGGAGGTACGCCTCATGGACCAGGGCCGTCGCCTGGAGCGTCTGGCCCGGCACTTCCTGAGCCAGCTTCTGCGCCGCCAGCTGGCGCAAGGCGTCGTAAACCAGCGGCAACAACTGGTCGGCAGCGCGCGCGTCGCCTTGTTCGATGGCGTGTAAGATCCGGGTAACGTCGCTCATAAGCGCTGAAGATAACCGCCCGAGCGACGCTCAGCAAGCAGGCCGAGTGCAGCGCCCTCGTCTGTGTACATACGCTGGGTCCATTTTTTCGATGCCTACAACTCCTCCGGCCCGAGGAAGTCCTGGGCGCTGTGCCGTACACGCAGCACTACGACCGTATTCCCGCGGATCTCGAAGAGGACGCGATGGACTTGCCGCCGCTTGCCGTGAAGGAGCTGGCGCAGCCCTTGGTGCCACTCGGCTTCCGGTGCCTCAGAGTAGCGCTCGGATTCGTCTGCGAGAGAGTCGACTGCTTCGAGGAGCGCATCCCGCCAGCGGTCAGCCGCTGCCTGAGAACGCCTGGCGAGCCACTCGTAGTGCTCTGCAATCTCGCGGGCGGCCCTCCGAGCGATCACGACGCGAAAGCTCATACTTTCTTGGTCCTCTTCTTTTTCCCGAGTGACTCAAGGAACTCTCGCGCCGGCACGGTTCGGCCCGCGTCGGCGTCCGCCTTGGCTTGCCGTAGGAATTCCATCATCTCCGCCTTTTCGGCCAGCTCCAGCAGGCGTTGGTAGGCGGCGGCGTCCTGGACGACGGCCTCGGCCTTGCCATTCACGGTGAGCACGATGGGGTTGCCGGACTCCTTCATCTGCTTCATGACTTCGGCCGTATTTCGTTTGAAGTGAGAAAGGCTCTGAATGTCCTTGGCGATGTCGAGCATGGGTTCCTCTGGTAGCACTTAATTTGCACCCTGTTGGATGCTACCACGGCCAAGGACGAGCGGGCAACCTGAAGTTGGCTGAGCAACCCCCGCCCAGGCGGCGTCGTGATGACCAACTCGAAAAGAGAATCACCGCCCACCCAGCCAGGCATGGAGGAAGTCACGCAAAGAAGGCCAGGCCCAGGATGTGAGGCCAAAGGAAGCGACGAAGACCACAACGAGCAGCACTATACGCTTGAGAAGGGAGAACTTCTTGGGATGCTCGACGTGGCGGGGAACGGATACGACCGCAAGGTCAGGCCACTGCTTGCCCGATGCCTTCATGGGCTCCCGGTCCTTCGGCAGCCGTTCATTTGGCCCGGCCCCTTGCTCGCGCTGCTGGGCAAGCTCCACCTCGAGCGTCTGGATTCGGTCGGCGGCGTCCTGGTAGCGCCGGTCCACGCCGTTACGCTGCTCCTGACTCTCCGCCAGTGCCTGACGCAGCCGGGCGACTTCGGCTTGCCACTGGGCGTTGTCCTCGTGACGGGCAGCCGCGGCCTTGTCACGCTGGACAGCAAGCCGATCTCGCTCCTGTTTGAAGGCGGTAGCTTCCCGGCGCCCGCGCTCGATCTCCCCTTGCAAGGCGGCTCGTGATTGCTCGAACTGGCGCCGCTCGGCCGTTGCCTCCGCTCGGGCAGCCTCCAGTTCGCGCTGAAGCTTCGCCTTTTGTTCGGGCTGCCGCGCAAGCTCGACCTCGAGGGCCTGGATTCGGGCGGCCGCTTCCTGGCAGCGCCGATTCGCGCCGTCGCGCTGTTCCTGACTCTCGGCCAGTGTCTGACGAAGCCGAGCGACTTCGACCTGCCAGCGGTCCTTGTCCTTGAGACGGGCGGCCTCGGCCTTGTCACGCTGAGCGGCGAAGCGGTCTCGCTCCTGCCCCAGAGCAACGGCTTCTCGGCGGCCGCGCTCGACCTCCTCCTCCAAAGCGGCTCGTTTCAGTTCAAACTGGCAGCGCTCGGCCGTTGCTTCGGCCCGGGCAGCCTCCAGCTCGCGCTGAAACTTCGCCTTTTGCTCGCGCTGCTGCGACAGCTCGGCCTCCAGGGCCTGGATTTGCTTGGCCGTCTCCTGATAGCGTTGATCCGCGCCGGCGCGCTGCTCCTGACTCTCCGCCACGGTCTGACGGAGCTGGGCAACTTCCGCCTGCCACTGGGCATTGTCCTCATGATGGGCGGCCTCGGCCTTATCGCGCTGAGCGGCGAAACAGTCCCGCTCCTTCTCAAGGGCGGTGGCTTTCTGGCGCCAATGCTCGATTTCCCTTTCCGAGGAAGCCCGCTCCTGCTCGAACCGGCGCCGCTCCTCCGCGCGTTCTTCTTGCCATCGCTGCCGCTCGGCCGTGCCGCGAGCTTGTTCCTCGCGGAAGCGCTGCTCTTCGGCGTGCAGGCAAGTCAGCTGCTGTTGTTCCTGGTGTGCGTACCGTTGTCGCTCCGCCTCGTGCAAGGCTGTCGCGTCCATCAGGGCACGCTGTAGCTCCAATACTTGAGCTTCCGAACGCTCTTTCAGGAGGGCCAGGGCTTGCCGTTCAGCTTGAAGCTGATCCCGCTCTGCTCGAATGGCCTCCATTTCTCGCTGGAGCTGACCGAGATGTTCCTGTTGGGCCGACTCGGCGGCTTCCCGCTGAGCGTGGGCATTCTGCAACTCTTCCTGGAGTCGCTGGATATCGGCGCGGAGAGCCTGAGGTCCCTCCGCCGAGCGCGCCGCTTGCGTGGCTTGGGCCTGGAGTTCTTGGAGCTGGTTGAGGATCTGGTTGAACTCGGCGTGCGCAGCTTGTGCTTCCCGCACCCCGTTCGACGCGCTCCGGCCGGGTTCTTGATCTTGATGAGGTTGCTGTACGGAATCTTGCCTCGCAGCCGGGAATTGGTCGGCTTGGGCTGGCGCGTGCGGCAGCCTCAGCTCAGCGGGGGAGGACTCAGGGACGCGAAAGGTGTGCTCACAATGCCTACACGCGATGAGCTTCCCGGCGTATTGTTGCCGGATCCGCAAATCGCGCAGGCAATGGGGGCAGGACATGCAGAGGTACTGTACCATGACTTGTTACCGGTCTTTGAGAGCGCCGTCGATAAGTGGATCAAGACAGGTTCTTCAGGCGTCGCTGCCGGGGCGCTCTCCTCTGTCGAAACCCGGACTCGCACCGGGAATATATCTAGTATCGAGGCTCGTGCGCCCAGAATCAATGCCACTTGTGCCAACTGGCTGGATACCTGGGCCGATGCCTGAAGCCTCTTCCAAGGCAGCTCAGCAAGAAATCGGCTCTTCCGTTTTTGGGTGCGTAGAACGGAATTCATTCCGTTCGGGCGCGTTGCGAACGGAATGAATTCCGTTCTACGTTCCTGACTCCGCACCTAAAAACGGAAGAGCCAAAAAATCCTCTTTCCCAAACCGGTCCCTGTTCCCGCATAATATTCTTGAGTCCGCACGGGTATCCCTGAATAGAGACCGCCCCATGGCCATCCCGAGGCAGGAGCGTGAACGGTTGGCGAATCAACAACCGCCTCTGACCCGCCCCACGTTGATCGGCGCCCTTCGCCAGGGCTACTGCTGGGAGGAGTTTGTTGCCCTCTATGGTCGCTTGATTCTGTTCTGGGCGCGTCGTGACTTTGGCTTGCAGGCGTCCGATGCGGACAACCTGTGCCAGGAAGTCCTGATTCGTGTGTGGCGCAGCATCGACTCGTATGATCCAGCCCGGGGTCGCTTTCGCCAATGGCTCTATACCTGTACGCGCAACGCGGTCTTCAATCTCTGGCGCAGCCGGCACGGGGAATGGGTAGGCACTGATCATGCCGCGGCGCAGATCCCACTCCAGCAGCAATCGACGGCGGTGCTCCCCTGCTGGAGCCCGGGTGAAGATGGCCGTGGCCTGGATGCGGCCCTGGCCATCCTCGAGGAAGAAGGCTTCGCTCTGGAGGAACTCCAGCAAGCCATGGCCGCGGTCCGGCAGCGGGTACAGCCGAACACGTGGAAGGCCTTCCTGTTGTTCGAGATCTTCGAGTTGACGGCCAAGGAAATTGCTCCCCTGCTGAGCATGAAGCCCACGGCTGTCAACCAAGCGGTCTTTCGCGTCCGGCAGCTCCTCCAGCAAGCCCTGGCGGAATCGGGAGTCCCCTACGTACGGCGCAAGGAGCCGAGTCGATGACCCACCTGTCGGCAGCCCAGCTCGAGCAGATGTTGGCGGAGCAGCTGGCCCCCGAGCTGCGCGCGGACGCCGAAGCCCACGTCAACGCCTGCGAAGACTGCCTGGCCCGACTGGAGAGCTTACAACGGTCGCAATCCCCGGCTCTGAAGCTTCT
>JBGQLF010000583.1:0-6729 GCA_041499985.1 Gemmataceae bacterium | reverse complement strand
CAGGTGGACCAGGCCACGCTCATGGGCATACTGGAGGGCATCGGCGAGGCAGGCAGCGATCCAGCAGAGGGCCTCGACGTAGGATGCCCGGGCCAGGAACTGCCGGGCGGGGGATGGGATAGTGCTCATTGCAAATTGCAATTGGCCGGGAGCTCGGTCCAATGCGTCTAGCAGATTCTGTCCCGCTCGCTGCGCCAGGGGTTGGGACAGCAGTGCGCCGAGTAGCTGGGCCAAGGTGGCGCCGCCGAAATAAGGCATACAGAGCGCACGCAGCCCACGGGTCGGATGGTCCTGGACGGAGTAAAGCGGGACGATGTGAGTGTGCTGCAAACGCGCCAACGACAGATGTTCGTGAGCCTCACAGGGCGTGACCTTGAGGACGACCGGGCGGTCGCCCAGGGAAAGCTGGCTTGCCAGAAAGACACGACCCTGCGCTCCGCTGCCGAGCTCGGCCAGGAGCAAGAAATCACCCAGGGATTCGCCGGCCGTCGGGAACTGCACCGCGGCCGGGCGTGGGCCCAGGAGGCGCTGACAGTCGAACAGCACTTCCAGCTGCGGCTGCCACTGGGGAAAGCGACGCAGTACCTGCTCCAGCGGCACTTCCGAGCCGTGCTCCTGGCGCAGGCAGAGTTCTTCGTAAATGAGATCGGCGGCCGCCTCGGGGTGCTCCCAAAGTTCCGGGTGCCGCGCCAGGAAATCCTCCGGGAGAAGGCGCTCGCCTTGCCGCCACCGGTGGATCATTTCCCCGACCAGCTTCGCCGCCAGCGTCTCCGCCGCTTCCCGTGTCAGCGGGGCCGGCCGCGCCCGATCGGAAGCGGAAGCCATCATGAGGAGCGTCTCCACCGGGGATCAGGGATTAGGGATCAGGGATTAGTACCGAGTACGGAGTACTGATCCCTAATCCCTAATTCCTAATCCCTGACTCTCAAAGGCCAATTGCCGGGCGAGCGTGCGAAGGATGCGGCGGACACTGTCGGGATGCAGGCCGGTCCGCGCGGCGATCTCGGCCAGGGAATACCCTTGCCGCCTGAGCCCCAGAATGGGGCGGTGCTCAGCGGGGCAAAGAACCAGGATCCGTTGCCACAAATCCTCTGCCTGTGCAATATCGCTGGGACACGGCTGCGGGGAGGGCAGCAAGTCGGGTCCGTCTCCTTCGCCGAGGGATTCCTCGTACTCCACGGCCTTCTGGTGTTGGCGCATGCGATCGATCAAGCGGTTGCGAGTGGCGATGAAGAGGAACCCGCGCAGATGGTCCGCGTCGATGAAGCGCCAGCCCGCCTCGCGAAAACCGCGCAGCACATCGGCCCAGACCGACTGGAGAATGTCCGCCGAATCGAACTTGGCGCGAAAGGAGGCCGGGAGCTGCCGGCGTACTGCCTTGCGCAGGTAGGGCTCGAACGCGAGGAAGACTTGCTCCGCGGCCGCCATATCGCCGCTGCACAACTGGGTCAGCAGGTTATCCAGGGGCTCGTTCATGACCTACCCTGCAAAGAGATGATCTGGGGAAGAACCCGGCATCCGGTTCCCTGCCACGGCCGGCACACGCGCGACTCGCCTGAGCTGTCGACGGGCGATCTCACAGGCCATGACTGCCGCCGCCCCGGCCACAAGCCACTGGCACAGCCCCGTCCCGTCCCGGGGCTGGACGAGGTCCTGACCCATCCGCTCCATCCGCTCCAGGAACTGTTGCATGCCGAGTTCCAGAGCCGACAGGTCAAAGGGCGGAAGGACCGTCAACACCCCGAACACCGGCGGAGAGGGCTGCACCGATCCTTCCTCGGCCTGGCCGGTCACCGGCGGAGTCACGGGCAAGCTCGGGACAGAAGCTTCGGCACGTTGCAACCACGCGTCCGGCACATGAACAATTCCTTCCCTGCCTCGAACTGCCCCGACGGCAAACGGGACCGTGGCGAGACCCTGCAACTCGGCGCGAAGTCCGGGAGCGCCAACCAGGATCTCTCGCTGCGGAAGGGACTGGGGATTTGGCCGTTCTGATGGCGTTCCCAGGACCGCTAACGCCACCGCCGCATCTACGTCCCGGCTTGGGGTTCCGGGGCCAGCTTCCGCGAAAGACGTACTTGCGTCTCGGCTGCCGCTGGACGATTCCGGAGGCGCCGGCGGGATGGAGCCGGGATTGGTCCCGACCAGTTCCGGAGGCGCCGGCGGGATGGGGCCGGGATTGGTCCTGACCGGTTCCGGGCCCGGGGCGGCGACAGGACCACTGCCCGGATGATCGGCACCGATCCGGGGGCTAGCGCCAGTGCCCGAAGGCTCCGGCTGGGGAGCATCGAAGCTTCTGGGAGCTGGCGTGGTTGGAGGAGGGACCGTCGGGCTCCTGCCGTCGAACCGATGGGGGGCAAGACTTGAGGAGGAGCCGACCTCCGGACTCCACGCACCGTGCCGGTCCACTCCGCCGGGACTGGCGTGGCCGCTGCCGAGATCGACGAAGGGCGCACGCTCTGCGACCTGGGTTGTGCAGATACCGGCCCCCAAGGGGTGCGACGGCGAAGGCTGGGCGAAGAAGCTACTGCCATTCAACAAGTGCCGTGGTTCAAGCTCCTCCACCTGCGGGTTGCACATGCGTCACGATCCTTACCTGCCGCAAGAGCGCGGCGACGTGTGGACCGATTTCAGGAATTGCCCGGGGCCGGCCTGATGGCCCTTGCACGGGCGGGCAGCCGCGTGGTTGGCCCTCCGCGCGGGTTGTATCATTATAAACATAAACGCCAAGCCATGTAAATCAGCGCCCGGCAGAAGTTTTGTTCGTACCATGCTGGAATCCCCGCTGCCTACCGCGTCGGGCCATCGACCGCGGACGCGTGGGCGCGCTCCGAACCCGAAGACCCGCACCTGGGCCAATCCCTTCTCTATACGGTTCAACGGAATTCCAGGCCTGGAGCGGGCGCAGCGGTTCAAGATTCTCTCGGAAGCAGATACACTGACGGCACCGGGAAGATGCTATCCCTCCAGAGGTCCGCTCATCATGTCGCGTTTCTCGGAGCTTCTGCACTCTGGCCGCGTTTTGCTCATGGATGGCGCCATGGGCACGGAATTGCAGCGCGCCGGCATTCAAGAAGGCGAGTGTTACGAGCAGTGGAACGTGACTCATCCGGGGCGGGTGCGGGCGATTCATCAAGCGTATGTGGATGCCGGAGCGGAGTGCCTGGTGACAAACACCTTTCAGGCAAATTGGTCAGCCCTGCGGAAATACGGATTGGAAAAGCAGGTGGAAGCCATCAACTTTGCAGCGCTGGATCTTGTTGAGTCGGCCTGTAAGTCCGCTCACTTCGTCCTCGGGGACATTGGTCCAGCGCCGTGGCCGATTTGGCCAGGAGCGTGGGGACGACAGCCTTTTCGCGAGCTGGTGCTTTTGCTCCGCCGAGCGAATGGCCTGCTCCTGGAAACCTGGTCGCATCCCCGGGCTCTGCTGTTCGTCAAGCACGTCTACTGGGAAACGGCTCTACGACCGGAAGACTTGCCGGTCCTGTTATCGATCGCTTATCAGCGTAATCCCGATGGTAGCCTCACGACGCCCGGCGGTCACAAGCCAGAGAGGTTCGCCCGCCAGGCCCGCGCCTACGGGGTTGCCGCCCTCGGTGTCAATTGCGGCCGTGACATCGGCATGGACGAGATCCTCGAAATCGTCCTCCGTTATCGGCAGGTTACGGATCTGCCCCTCTTTGCCCGTCCCAACGCCGGCACCCCGATCCGGTTGGGTGATCAGTGGATCTATCCGCACACCCCGGAAAAAATGGCCGCCCGCTTGCCCGAGCTGCTCGAAGCGGGCGTCACGTTGGTCGGCGGCTGTTGCGGCACCACGCCGGAGCATATTGCCGCCTTCCGCTCGATCATTGATGATTGGAACGCCCGACACGGGAAATGAGCGGATTGCAGATTCGAGATTTCAGATTGCAGATTTGCCTTTCAATCTGCAATCTGAAATCTCAAATCTGCAATCACCTCGCTAGCCTTCCGCGAACACGTTCATCCTTCGTCCCTGGCGATCGAAGCGCACCACGCCATCCACCAGGGCAAACAAGGTGTCGTCTTTGCCGCGACCGACATTGCGTCCGGGATGATAGCGCGTGCCGCGCTGCCGCACAAGAATGCCGCCGGCACGGACGCTCTCGCCCCCATAGACCTTGATGCCCAGTCGCTGGCTGTGTGATTCACGCCCGTTGCGAACCGAGCCTTGACCTTTTTTATGAGCCATTGCTTACCTCTTAGAAGTTGTCTTCTCAGGGACCACGGAACCCAATACCGGGGCCTGGGCCGCTCCCGTCTTTGCCGGCGCCACAGGCGGATTGGCTCCCGGCAAAGTAACCGAGGAGCCTCGATAAACCCACTCGAAGGGCGGCACATACTGGATGTCGCCGGAACGCTGGTAGTACCGATCGCCCAGGCGCTTGAAGTTCAGCTGGAGCGTCTTGCGCCGCACTACTTGCTTGTTGTCGGGCGGGATCTCCGCAATCGACCAACCGTTGGACAGCCCGCTCACGAAGATACTGAAGCGCGTCGCGTCGGGGTTGACGCCGGTCCAGATCGCTACGCCGCTGACCACTACCGGAGCATTCGGCTGGGAGGTCGGAATCGGCTGCGCGGAGATCGTCACCGAGTTCTTGATGTTCTGATAACCAGTCGGATCCTCAATTTGCCGGATCGCCTTTTCGACGGACGGCAAGACCTCATCCACATAGACGGCCGGCTTGTCCAGCGCCACCAACTCGAATTTGGGGATGAACGGGATCGGCTGCTTAGTGTTGTTGGTCACCCAATAGCGCACATACCAGCAGATCTGTTTGCCGCGACCCGGGATATCGACGGTAATGATGCGCGGATCTTTGAAGGTGAAGTCGAGGACCCAGATCTTGCTATCCTCTTTGTGAATATCGTCCTTGTCCTCGACGTTGATTCGCTTCGGAACCTCGCGCTCGTTAAACTGGCCCCAGGCTGGCGCCCCGCCCATCCCCACCAGCGCCAGAAGAGCCAGAGCGAACCCGCGGTGGACGAGCTTGTTTCTTTCCCCTTGTGTCATAGCCCCCTCCCTTGGTCCAGCAAGGCTCTCCCGGTATCCGTGCTTGCGCGCTGCGCGCATCTTCTCTGCCTTAAGGTTTCAGGAGGGTAACTATAGCAGGGGACCGTGCTTAGGGTCAAGGTGAAGCGCGGCGCCGGACACTTTCTCCGGCGAGGCCGATCGTGGCACCGTGGGCCGGACATTTCTGTCCGGCCGGGCTGCGTTCCGGTCGAGCCGCCACGGACAGGAATGTCCGTGCCACGCCCAGCAGCCGGAGAAAGTGCCCGGCTCCGAGGCTTAGTGGTCCGTTTCACAAATAACGGGAAACCAGACTTCCTTGTTGCGAAGGCTCTCGCAGAAGAAGGAGGGTCGATTCCGCATTGCACGCTGCCAGTGCGAAGGAGTATGGTGTTCTGGGGGAAAAGGAAATCTCTGAACGGGAATTACGACATGACCGTCAACGGAACTGGTTTGGCCGCGCCGCCGACCCCGGACACGCGCCAGACCGCTCTACCCGGTGCCCGCATGGCGCTGGTGCTGCTCTTGGCCATCAATCTCTTCAACTACATCGATCGGCAGGTATTGGCCGCGGTCGAACCGCGCATCGAGGAAGAGTTCTTTCCCGCGAGTGAGGATGCCGGCGCCAAGGCCTACGCCGAGGGGAAGATGGGCTTGCTGGCGACGGCGTTCATGGTTTCCTATATGGTCCTGGCCCCGGTGTTCGGGTGGATGGCCGATCGCATGTCGCGTTGGCTGTTGATCGCCGTCGGCGTCATCTTGTGGAGCCTGGCCAGTGGCGCCTCCGGCTGGGCGCCGACGTTCGCCGCGCTGCTGCTGACCCGCTGTTTTGTCGGCATCGGTGAGGCCGCCTACGGACCCGCGGCGCCCACGGTGATCGCCGACCTTTATCCGGTCAAAATTCGCGGCAGCGTCCTGGCCTGGTTCTACATGGCGATCCCAGTGGGGAGCGCCCTGGGCTACGTCCTGGGCGGTTTCGTGGGTGAAACCTATGGCTGGCGCTGGGCGTTCTACTTGGTGGTGCCGCCCGGTCTGTTGCTCGGCTTGTGGTGCTTCTCGATGCGCGAGCCTTCTCGGGGCCAGGCGGAACTCAGCCACGCCGCCTCGACCGCGAAGGTGGGCTGGAAGGAATATCGCACCCTGCTCCAGACACCGTCCTATGTGCTGAACACGCTTGGCATGACGGCCATGACCTTCGCCATGGGTGGCATCGGGTTCTGGATGCCCAAGTACATTCACACCGATCGCGGGCAACCCAATTTGGCCCAGGTGAATCTGATCTTCGGCGGCATCCTGGTTGTGGCCGGTCTCGGCTCCACCCTGCTGGGCGGCATCGTCGGCGACAAGCTGCGGGAACGCTATCCCGGCTCCTACTTCCTGGTTTCGGGAATTAGCATGATCCTTGGCTTCCCGCTTGTCTTGCTGGTGCTGTGGCTGCCGTTCCCCTGGGCCTGGATTGCGGTTTTCCTGGCCGTCTTCAGTCTGTTTTTCAACACCGGTCCCACCAACACCATCCTCGCCAACGTCACCCATCCGGCGGTGCGGGCCAGTGGCTTCGCACTCAACATTCTTGTGATCCACGCCCTGGGCGACGCCATCTCGCCGCCGGTGATCGGCTTCATCGCCGGGCATTCGGGCATGGGGGTCGGCTTCTTCATTGTCTCTCTGCTCATGCTGCTGGGTGGTCTGTTCTGGCT
>JBGQLF010000582.1:0-6733 GCA_041499985.1 Gemmataceae bacterium | reverse complement strand
TGACAAGGTGACAAAAGCGGTACAGTCTCCTGTCACCTTGTCACCTGGTCCCCCGGTCACCTTGTCATCCCCGCCGTCGGGCACGCGCGATAAGTTCCATGAACTGGGGGCCGAGCGGTTTGTCCGCTGGGTGCGGGAACAGCAACGGGTCCTGGTGACCGATACGACGTTCCGCGATGCACACCAATCACTCCTAGCCACGCGCATGCGGACCTACGACATGTTGCGCATCGCGCCGGCGTACGCCACCCAACACGCCAGCCTGTTTTCTCTGGAAATGTGGGGAGGGGCCACCTTCGATACCAGCATGCGCTTCCTCACGGAGTCGCCCTGGGAACGCCTGGCCGAGCTGCGCGAGCGCGTGCCGAACATCCTCTTCCAGATGCTGCTGCGCGCCGCCAATGCCGTCGGCTACACCAACTATCCGGATAATGTCGTCCGTGCCTTTGTGCAGGAATCGGCCCAGGCCGGTATAGATCTATTTCGCATCTTCGATGCCCTCAATTGGTTGCCGAACTTGCGTCTAGCCATCGACGCCGTCCGCGACACCGGCATGCTTTGCGAAGCGGCCCTGTGCTATACCGGCGACATCCTGAACCCGGACCGCAGCAAGTACGATCTGAAGTACTACGTCGCGCTCGCCAAGGAGTTGGAGAAGGCGGGGGCCAATCTGCTGGCGATCAAGGACATGGCCGGCCTGTGCAAACCGTACGCCGCGCAGCGGTTGGTGCGGGCGTTGCGCCAGGAAGTCGGTCTGCCGATCCACTTCCATACGCACGATACCGCTGGCGGTCAACTCGCCTCCTTATTGTTCGCCGCGGCGGAAGGGGTGGACATCGTCGATGCGGCCATGGGGCCGCTCTCCGGCATGACCAGCCAGCCCAATCTCAACACCCTCGTCGAGATGCTCCGCTTTACCGAACGGGAGACGGGCCTGGTGCCCGAGCGCTTGCAGGCCACGGCCGACTACTGGGAAACGGTGCGGCGGTACTATCGCGCCTTCGAGAGCGGGCAGTTGGCGCCCTCTGCCGACGTCTACTGGTATGAGATGCCGGGCGGCCAATACACGAACTTGCACCAGCAGGCCCAGGCCCTGGGTTTGGAGGATCGCTGGCCGGAGGTCTGCCGCATGTACGCCGAAGTGAATTGCCTGTTCGGCGACCTGATCAAGGTGACGCCGACGTCGAAAGTAGTCGGCGATATGGCCCTGTTCATGGTGGGCAACAATCTGACCGCACAGGACGTGCTCGAAGGGCCGCGCGAGCTGGCCTTTCCGGAATCGGTGGTCGAATTCTTCGAGGGCCGGCTGGGACAACCGCCCGGCGGCTTTCCCCCGGCATTGCAAAAACGCGTGCTCCGCGACCGCAAACCCTGGACCGATCGGCCCGGCGCCAGCTTGTCCCCCGCCGACTTCGACGCCACGCGGCAACAGCTGGAACAGCAGCTGGGCCGACCTGTCCGTCCGCGCGAAGTGGTGACGCACTTGCTCTACCCGCGCGTGTTCGTCGAGTTCGCGGAACATCAGCAGAAGTATTCCGACACCAGTGTGTTGCCGACGCTGGTGTTCTTTTATGGCATGGAGCCGGGCGAGGAGATCAGCGTGGACATCGAGCCGGGCAAGACACTGATCATCAAGTTCCTGACGGTAGGTGATCCGCACCCCGACGGCCAACGGCTGGTGTTTTTCGAGCTGAATGGCCAACCGCGTGAAGTCTTGGTGCTGGATCAGTCGCTGGCCGATCTGGCCCACGTCCGCGCCAAGGCCGATCCCGGCAACCCGCGCCAGGTCGGAGCCCCGATGCCGGGATTGGTGGTCAGCGTCCGGGTGGTGTCGGGCGAACAGGTAGCGGCGGGGCAAAAGCTGTTCACGCTCGAAGCGATGAAGATGGAGACGACGGTGTACGCCGAGACGGCCGGACGCATCGCTGAGGTGCTCGTCAAGGCCGGGACCCAGGTCGAGACGGGGGATTTGCTGCTACGCTACGAGGAGTGAGAGGACAGGAGCGGGGAAGAGAGTCAGGAGTTCCTACTGAGATCAGAAGCCTGTACTCAGTACTCAGTACTCAGTACTCGGTACTCGGTACTCGGTACTGACCCCTGCGGGAGGAGAATCATGCCGGAACCAACGCCTCCAGAGGCGTCTGGCACGAAGGAGCCGGATCCCCAGGCCGGACGAGACCCACTGTCGGCTGCCACCACGGTGTTACCCAAGGCGACAGCGACCGAGGAGGATCCGCGCGTCACCCGCGAAGCTCCGGCCGTGCTGGGGTCGCCTTGCCCAGCCGTGTCGCCGGAATGGCCGTCCGTGGCCGGCTATGAGATCCTCGGGGTCCTAGGCCGCGGCGGAATGGGCGTCGTCTACCAGGCACGGCAGATCCGCCTGAAACGGCTCGTGGCCCTGAAGATGATCCTGGCGGGTGCCCACGCTGGCGCCGAGGAATTGGCCCGCTTCCGCACCGAGGCCGAGGCGGTCGCGCGCTTGCAACATCCGAATATCGTGCAGATCTACGAAGTGGGCGAGCAAGACGGCCGGCCCTACTTTTCGCTGGAGTTCGTCGACGGCGGCAGCCTGGCGCAAAAGCTTCAGGGCGCACCGCTGCCGGCGCGCCAGGCGGCCGAACTGGTGGAGACGCTGGCGCGGGCCATGCACGCGGCTCACCAACGTGGCATTGTGCACCGCGATCTGAAGCCGGCCAATATCTTGCTCACTGCCGAGGGCACACCCAAAATCACCGACTTCGGCCTGGCCAAGCGGCTGGACACCGACGCCGGCCAGACGCGGAGCGGGGCGGTTATGGGCACGCCGAGCTACATGGCCCCGGAGCAGGCGGCCGGCAAGATCCACGCGATTGGCCCAGCGACCGATATTTACGCCCTGGGAGCAATCCTGTACGAGCTGCTCACGGGTCGGCCGCCGTTCAAAGCGGAGAGTGTAATGGATACGCTCCTGCAAGTCATGGAACGCGAGCCCGATTGGCCGCGGCTTCACAATCGGCAGGTGGACCGTTCATTGGAGGCGATTTGTCTGAAATGTTTGCAGAAAGCGCCGCAGGACCGCTATCCCTCGGCGGCGGCGCTGGCGGAGGATTTGACGGCCTATTTGCGGGGCGAGCCGGTGTTGGCCGAGGGCGATACGAGCCGGTGGTTATTGCGGATGCTCTTGCGTGAGACACGCCATACGGAGGTGATGACGCAGTGGGGCCGTGTCTGGATGGGGCACGCGCTCGCCACGTTTCTGCTGAGCCTGGTGACGCAGATCCTCCGCTGGGGGCAGGTGGAGCGGGCCTGGCCGTACATTGTCGTGTGGAGCCTGGGGTTGGCTTCGTTTGTCGGGATCGTATGGTATTACCGGTTTCGGAGTAGCTTGCCGCTGACGTTGATCGAACGGCAGATCGGCCAGATCTGGGGCATGTTCACCGTAGGCTTTTATCTGACGGGGGTGATCAACCATCTGATGGGCATGGCCGTGTGGAAGCTGTTCCCGGTGGTCGTCCTGGAATGCGCGCTGGCCTTTGGCTGCATGTCCGCAGTGCTGGGCGGATCGTTTTATGGCATGGCGCTGGCGTGTACCTTGTTGGCGCTGTTCCTGGCCCTGGAGCCGGGCGAGCTCAACATCGGCTTTGTGCTGTTCGGCACCTTGTTCGCGATCGGGCTGTTCCTTCCCGGGTGGAAGTATTCGCGGCAGGCGAACGAGCGAAAGACATCATGAAACCGGCTGGCGCCACTGGTCCAGGATCGCCAACACCCGGCCTTGGACCTCGGACCGGGCGTGATCCCGATCGCCGAAGCGGACCAGCAGCAGATCGTAGTTGGTGTGCCGGTGGCGGATATGGGCGAGCACGGCTCTCCGAACCGCTTCGGGGTCCAGTTCTTTTGCCGCGGCGGATCGGCCGACCCGCCCGCTGTACTTCAGACAGGCGTGCTCCGCAATCGGGGTCGCTTCTTCGGAAGGACAGCTCGGGAATTGCTCCCGGATGGCACGGGCGAAGGCCGCGACGAATTCGCGATCTTCGACTTCGCGCCGGCCGGCCGCCTGTTCGCGGCGGCGGGCGCGCAGTTCGACATCGGCGAGGGACTCTTGTTCCGCTCGGCGAATGGCCTCGGGCTCGACCAGGATACCTTGCCGCTCATAGCGTTTGCGCGTGCGGGACCACTCGACGACCACGGCACGCAAGGTCGAATACTTGCTGGCCCGGCGGGTGATGGCCGGGTCGCCGCGCGGCAGGTACTCCAGGTGATCGAGGTCGGCACATTCCAGACACAGCGCCTTCTCCCGTTCGACACGCAGCCAATTGCCGTGCCCCAGCTCGCGGCCGCACTCGGCGCACTGCGTGTCGCGCCGTACCAGGAACACCACGATGTCTTGCCCGAACTTCCCTTCGGAGGGCTGTTGGCTGGCCATGAAGATCATGATACCCGGAGAGGCCTTCGGTGAAAAAGGGACTTGAATTGCAGGGGGGGCCCTTCGTAAGGTAATAGAGCCGCGCCGGAGTGGCGGAATTGGCAGACGCGCCAGGTTGAGGGCCTGGTTGCCTTTACTGGCAGTGCAGGTTCAAGTCCTGTCTCCGGCACCATTGGGGATGTTCATCCTCCCGCTAACGGGAACAGATGAATGTCCCCTTTTTTCTTCCGAGCCGTCGTGTTCGCGGTCGGACACGGCCGGCATCCTGTTCTTACGCAGGCCGCTTTTTGTTGATCAGCTTGACGATCTCTGGCACCAATTCCGTGGGAACCACCATAACCGTGTGCCCCTCGGCCTGCATAGCGGCTTCGTGTTCCGCAACCTGTTCGTCTTCGGTTTGATTGTCGTAGTGCTCGGCAAGCTTCCGGACCCGGCCTTCATTCCATCCTGTCGGGTACTTCTGTTTTTTTTTGCTTGCTCATCTCCGTTTCTCCGTTGGCGTCTGCGATACGCACGCTTTGCCAAGTCGGCTTGGGTCAAGGGCATGACGTGGCGGTTCAGCAATTCTTGATCCGCGAAGCCCATCTGTCGCGCTTGCACCAACAACCAAACGGGCATGCCCAAGGTGCGGATGCACGCCCGGCCGCCACACACCCCAGGGGTCTTCTCGATCCAGCTCTTGTCCGTGCGCAGGACTTCATTTCCAGGCCTAGCATACTCCTCGGCTGGTTGGGACAGAGGAATCACTCTCTCGCTTTCAACTTAATCGGCCCGCGCTTTCTGGGGAAGGTGATTCAAGCGCAGTCGATCGTAGGGGATGCTCGTGCGTAGCTCTGCTCTCTCGTTTTCGCTTGACCGGCCGACCCGGCGTGCGATGATGCCTGCGTCCCGGAGGAAGATCCCATGCTACCACTCGCTCGCAAGTTCCTTCTGCTGCCGTTCCTCGCTCTGCTGAGCGCCGCCGTCTTGGTCGGCGCTCAGCCCGCGGGCGTGAGAAACCTCACCGTGCAAGACATCTTGCAATTGCCCGTGCCGCCAGCGGATCAGCGGATCGCGTATGGTAACGATCCGCAGCAATTCGGCGATCTGCGCTTGCCCAAGGGCAAAGGCCCGCATCCCGTCGTCGTCATGCTCCACGGCGGCGTTTGGCTCTCCCAGTACAATCTCGATCACGTGGCCAGCTTCTGCGCCGCGCTCACGCAAGCCGGCGTCGCCACCTGGAACCTCGAGTATCGCCGCATCGGCCATCCCGGAGGAGGCTGGCCGGGAACCTTCACCGATGTGGCCCGCGGGATCGATCAGTTGCGCGTGCTGGCGCGCACGTATCCCCTTGATCTGGAGCATGTCGTGACAGTTGGCCATTCCGCGGGTGGACACCTGGCGCTCTGGGCCGCGGGGCGCGCTCGGCTGCCGAAAGACAGCTCTTTGTATGGACGCGATCCCCTGCCCCTGCACGGCGTCGTCTCTCTGGCAGGTGCGACCGATTTGCGCCAGCTTCGAGCCAGGTTCGGCAACAGCATCGACCAGTTGCTGGGCGGCACACCCGAGCAAGTGGTCGCCCGCTATCCGCAGACCTCTCCCATCGACATGCTGCCCTTGGGGGTTCCGCAGTGGCTCCTCCACGGCGCCCGCGATTCGCTTGTCCCACTCGATCTGGGCAAAGAGTATGCCGCCGCGGGCAAGAAGAAAGGCGACGAGGTCCGACTGACCGTTCTCGACGAGGCTGGCCACTTCGAGCTGATCGCTCCGGCATCGTCGGCCTGGCCCTCCGTGAAGGAAGCGGTGCTCTCCTTGGCGAAGCCCGCACCGAAGTAGCGTTGGCGAGCGCGGAGCGCAGCCGATTGGAGCAGCTAAGAGCAGGGGCGTTTCAGGATCTGCACGACCGAGCCATACTCCGTCCCCGTCAAGTCGTGCAGTTCGTGTTCAATGTCTTCGAGTTTGCCGAGTTTGCTGGTCCAGCGCCCTGTGGGTAATTGGCGGGCGCCGTGTGTCGGAGTTCCATCCGGACCAGCAAAAAGCGCTAGCTTTTCAAATCCCGGCTCATACACTTCCTGGTCACATGGGACATAGCCCAGGGTAGCGAACGCGGCGATGAAAGCAGGGAGCGCGACCGACGGCGCCACACCGTTCGGCCAGTAGCCGTTCTCCACGTCCAATTCCGGCCACCACCACTGCTGCGTATCCCCGGCTGCGCCGGGTAGGGAGACAGGTGTCGCCACCCGCTCCCCCCCTCAGAACCGTGCTTGAAAGTTTCCCTTCACACGGCTCAAGCAAATCGTTCACGGCACGAAATTCGGAAGTTCATCAGCAGTGCGGCATCCGGTGCCAGCG
>JBGQLF010000581.1:0-6733 GCA_041499985.1 Gemmataceae bacterium | reverse complement strand
CGATTCCAATGCGCCTCGGCATAGTCAGGCTGGAGGCGCAACGCCTGCTGATAGCTGGCCTGCGCCTCCGCCAGCTGCCCCTGCTCCTGGAGGATAACCCCCAGGTTGCCATGTGCCTCGGCATAGTCCGGTTTCAGACGCACGGCCTGCTGTAAGCTGGCCTGCGCTTCCAACACCTTTCCCTGCTCTTGAAGGACCGTGCCCAGGTTGTTGTGTGCCTCCGCATAATCGGGCTGATGATGCAGCGCCTGCTCATAGCTGGCCTGCGCTTCGGCGAGCTGCCCGCGCTCTTGCAGGACATTTCCCAGGTTGAGGTGTGCCTCGACATAGTCAGGCTGGTGGCGCAGCGCCTGCTCATAGCTGGCTTGCGCCGCTGCCAGTTGCCCCTGCTCCTTAAGGACAATTCCCAGGTTGTTGTGCGCCTTGGCATAGTCGGGCTGGTGGCGCAGCGCCTGCTCATAGCTGGCCCGCGCCGCTGCCAACTGCCCCTGATCCCGGAGGACATTCCCCAAGTTGTAGTACGCTGTGGCATAGTCGGGCTTCCGATGCAACGCCCGTTGCAAGCTGGCCTGCGCCGCCGCCAACTGTTTCTGCTCGTGGAGGACAACCCCCAGGTCGTTATGCGCCTCGGCATAATCGGGCTTGAGGCGCAGCGCCTGCTGCAAGCTAGTTTGCGCCTCCGCCAACTGCCCTTGCTTCCAGAGGACATGGCCCAGGTTGTAATGCGCCTCGGCATAATCGGGCTTGAGGCGCAGCGCCTGCTGCAAGCTAGTTTGCGCCTCCGCCAACTGCCCTTGCTTCCAGAGGACATGGCCCAGGTTGTTGTGCGCCTCGGCATAGTCCGGCTGGAAGCGCAGCGCCTCCTGATAGCAGGCCAGCGCCTTCGCCAGCTGCCCTTGCTGGTGGAGGGTCACGCCCAAGTTGTTGTGCGCCACGGCAGAGCCGGATTGGTGGCGCAACGCCTGTTCATAGTAGGCCTGAGCCTCCGCCAACTGCCCCTGCCGGTGGAGGACATTCCCCAGATTGAGGTACCGGTCGGCCGCGTCGGGGTCCAGCCGGAGTGCCTGTTGATAGCTAGCCTGCGCCTCCGCCAGCTGCCCTTGCTCCTGGAGGATATGTCCCAGGTTGGTGTGCGCTTCGGCCCAATCCGGCTTCAGGCGCACGGCCTGGCGCAAACGGGTCACCGCCTCCGCGAGTTTCCCCTGCCGCTGAAGGATAGTCCCCAAGTTAAGGTGCGCCTCGGCATAGTCGGGCTTCAGGCGCAGCGCCTGGCGGATGTACTCGCTGGCCGGTTCGTGCTGGCCCACTTGATGGACGATTAAGCCGAGCAGATGCAGGGCATCGACTTGCTGGGGCTGCACCTGGAGGATGGCTCGATAGATCTGCTCCGCCTGCCGTAGCTGGCCGGCTTGATGCTGCTGCACTGCCAAGGCCAGCGCTTGCGCTACCGTCGGCATCGTTGTCTGTCCCTCCTCTCTCTCGACCCTAGGTCAACCTTTGCCGCAGCGCAGCCGCTATGCGTTCAAACACGCCCGTCCAGTTGCCCCGCTCCTGTTGGCGGAACAGGCGCATGCTCGGGTACCAGGGGCTGTCTTCCCGCTCCCGCAGCCAGCGCCACTCCGACGCGAAGGGCAGCGCGACCCAAACGGGCACCCCCAATCCCCCCGCCAAGTGGGCAATCGAGATGTCCGCCGTGATCACCAGATCGAGGCTCTGCATCACAGCCGCGGTATCCATAAAGGCCCCGGACCCCTCATCGAGTCGACTGCCCAGATCAGTGACCAGGAATTGTCCCCCCAGCATGCGTAACTGCTCCGCTCCCGGCCCCTTCTGTAGGCTGAACAGACACACGCCGTCCCATCGCCCCAGCGGGGCGAACTCAGCCAGCGGAATGCACCTCTTCTGATTGAACCGGCGCAGTTTGGGATTCGCATCCCAGGCGATGCCGATCTTGAAGGCGGATATAGAACTCAGTTCTTGACGCCACTGGCCGACCAGCTCGGCATCCGCGAAGAGGTACGGCACCGGTGCAGGTATCGTCGCCAGCGACGTGCCCAGCATCCCCGGCAAGCTCATCAACGAGGCCCAGACATCAAAGCGAGGTAGAGCGCTCCCAAGAGGCAGCAGCCGATCGATGCCCAGGCAATGGCTGAGGAGGGGCAGCAACGGGGGCTGGCAGGCGAGGAGCACACAGCCCCCGCGCGCTTGTACCAAGGGGGCATAGCGAATGAATTGGAGCGTGTCCCCCAAGCCCTGCTCGGCCCAGAGCAGGATTGTTTGGCCTTGCAGCGGCGAACCGTCCCACGGCGGCTGCGGGAAGCGGCGCAGAGAATACTCCTTACACTGCCAGCGCCATTCATACCCCGGCCACCCCTGCTCGAAGTTGCCTCTGAGAAGCCAAGCCACTCCCAGGTTGACATGGGCCTTGGCGTAGTCTGGCTGAAGGCGCAACGCTTCCTGATAGCTAGCTAGCGCCTCCGCCAATTGCCCCTGCTCCTGGAGGACAACCCCCAGGTTGTTGTGCGCCTCGGCATAATCGGGTTTCAGACGAAGCGCTTGCTGCAAGCTGGCCTGTGCCTCTGCCAGCTGCCCCTGCTCCTGGAGAACATTGCCCAAGTTGTTGTGCGCCTCGGCAAAGTCCGGCTTGTGATAGAGGGCCTGCTGGTAGTTGGCTACTGCATCCTCTATTTGCCCTTGCTTTTGGAGGATAACGCCCAGGTTGTTGTGTGCCTCGGCATAGACTGGCTCCAGACGGAGCGCTTGTTGATAGCTAGCCTGCGCCGCTTCGAACTGTCCTAGCTCCCTGAGAACATTGCCCAGGTTGTTGTGCGCTTCGGCAAAGTCGGGCCTCAGGCGCAGCGCCTGCTGATAGCACTCCTGCGCCTCCGTCAGCTTGCCCTGCTCCTGGAGGGCATTCCCCAAGTTGTTGTGCGCCTCGGCAAAGTCGGGCCTTAGGCGCAGCGCCTGCTGAAAGCAAGCCTCCGCCTCCGCCCGCTGCCTTTGCGCTTGGAGCACCATTCCCAGGTTGCTATACGCCTCGGCAAAGTCTGGCTGATAGCGCAGCGCCTGGCTGATGTAGGTGTTGGCCTGCTCGTGCTGGCCCCGCTGATAGGCGAGCAGGCCGAGCAGATGCAGGGCATCGACCTGTTGGGGCTGTACCTTTAGGATGGCCCGATAGATCTGCTCCGCCTGCTCCAGTTGGCCCGCTTGATGCTGCTGCACCGCCAAGTCGAGCGCTTGCGGAACGGTGAGCATCGCCGTCTGCCTCCTCTCTCGGGTGCTACCGTGTGCGGGGAAACGCCACCGCTTCGCTGCGCCTGCCGCTGGGGCCTGGCCAGGTTGGAGCACCGGCTTCCAAGCTCGGGTATCCATGCAGATGGCGTTCCAACGCTGCTGCCGGGCAGACAGCGAGGCGCGGGCGGGGTGTAACGTGCTGACACATTAGTACTTGCAAGCGCCAGCCGTTGGTCCCCAGCGCGCCGGCCGGAACGGCGGACCCCGTGGACTGTTAAGGATCATTTACAGGTCTGTCTCCGCCGGTTAGCGCACGCAACTGCCGGCGTTGCCGAAATAGTCTCGCAACTCGGAATGCCTTGCTCGTCTATTTCTAATTTGCAATTGGCAATTCTCATTTTCCGGGACCTCCTTGTCCGATCTGACGGAAGGGGTATTCTTCCTAATACCCAGGCCGCCGGCGCGCCATCCTCACAGGAAGAGGACGCGCCCGCCGATCTCTAGCCGGAGAACTCCTCGTGACCGTCGAACTTGCCACTCGTGAGACCAAGCCGGCGCAATGGACCCGCCGTCACCTGCTGGGCGTGGAAGACCTCAGTCGTCTCGAGATGGAGACACTCCTCGACACCGCGGAGGGTTTTGTCGAGGTCAGCCAGCGCCGCCGTAAGAAGCTGTCCGCTCTCAAAGGCAAAGTCGTTGTGAACCTCTTCTTCGAGCCCTCGACGCGAACGCGGACCAGCTTCGGCCTCGCCGCCAAGCGCCTCAGTGCCGATACGCTCGATTTCACCACGAGTGGCTCCAGCGTCAGCAAAGGTGAGACGTTTATCGACACGGCCAAGAATATCGAGGCGATGGGAGTCGACGTGGTGGTCGTCCGGCACGCGTCGCCGGGAGCGCCGCACCTGCTGGCCCAGAACCTGCGCTGTAGCGTGGTCAACGCTGGCGATGGCGCTCACGAGCATCCGACGCAAGGCCTGCTCGATATCTTCACCATCCGGCGCATCAAGGGCCAGCTCGAAGGCCTGACCGTCGGCCTGGTCGGTGACATCGCCCATAGCCGGGTCGCGCGCAGCAACATCCACGGGCTGCTCAAGCTAGGCGCCCGCGTCATCGTCTGCGGGCCGCCCACCTTGGTGCCGCAGAGCATCGCGCACATGGGAGTGGAGGTCTCGCATCACCTGGATGAAATCCTGGCGCGTTGCGATGTCATCAACATACTGCGCATCCAGTTTGAGCGCCAGCGCAGCGGCTTGTTCCCGTCGATCCACGAGTACGCCCGACTGTTCGGCATGGACAGCACGCGGTTGCGCCGGGCCAAGCCGGACTTGCTGTTGTTGGCGCCTGGACCGATCAATCGGGGCGTCGAGATCACGCCGGAAGTCGCGGATGGGCCACACTCGGCGATTTTGCAGCAGGTGACGAATGGGTTGGCGGTACGGATGGCCGTCTTGTATCTCTTGTGCGGGCAGCCAGCGGGAGAAGGGTAGTCGCTCTAGCACCAAGGATCCCATGAACACTCTCCGCATCACCAACGGCCGCGTCATCGACCCGTCGCAAAACCTCGATCAGGTCCTCGACCTGTGGATCCGCGGCCCGCACCTTCTCGGCCTCGGTCCGCAAGCGCAACTCCAGGCTGATCGTGTGCTCGACGCTCGTGGCAAAATCGTCTGCCCGGGTCTGATCGACATGCACGTCCATCTGCGGGAACCAGGCCGTGAAGAGGATGAGACGATCGCCACCGGTACCGCGGCGGCCTTGGCCGGCGGCGTCACTTCCGTGGCCTGTATGCCCAATACCGAGCCGGCGCTGGACAGCCAGGCGGCCGCGGAGTTCGTCTATCTCCAGGCCGAGCGGGCCGGCAACGCCAACGTCTTCCCGGTCGGCGCCATTACCAAGGGCCGCCAGGGCAAGGAACTGTCCGAAATGGGCGGCCTTGTCGAGGGGGGCGCCGTCGCCTTCACCGACGACGGCACTCCCGTGGTCAGCGCCGAGATCATGCGCCGCGCCCTGGAATACTGCCGTATGTTCGACAAGGCCGTGCTCAGCCATTGCGAAGACCTCGATCTGACCCGCGGCGGCGTCATGCACGAAGGCTTCGAGAGCATGCGCCTGGGATTGCGTGGCATGCCGGCGGCCGCCGAGGAAGTGATGGTCCACCGCGACATCGCCCTGGCGGAATTGACGGGAGGCCGACTGCACATCCTGCACGTCTCCACCGCCGGCAGCGTGGATCTCATCCGCCGGGCCCGGCAGCGCGGCGTCCGGGTCAGCGGCGAGGCGTGCCCGCACCACCTCACACTCACCGACAAGTGCCTGCGCACCTTCGACAGCAATTACAAAATGGCGCCGCCGCTGCGGACTGACGACGACATCCAAGCACTCATTGCCGGCCTGAGAGACGATACGCTCGAGGTGATCGCCACCGACCATGCCCCGCATGCGCCGGAAAAGAAGATGCGTGAACTGGACCAGGCACCCAACGGCATCATCGGGCTGGAAACGCTCCTACCCATCTGCATCCTCAGCCTGATCGAGCCCGGGCACTTGACCTGGCCGCAGCTTATCGGGAAACTGACGAGCAATCCTGCCCGGATTCTTGGCATCGATCGCGGCACCCTACGGCCGGGTGCCGACGCCGACGTGACCGTCATCGATCCGACCGCAGAGTGGACGATCGATCCGAATCAGTTCCAGTCGAAGAGCCGCAATTGCCCCTTCGCCGGCTGGAAAGTGCGAGGCCGGGCGCATGCGGTGATCCTCGGTGGCATCGTGAAATTGGAACGGAACGCGGAACGATGAATGAAAATGCTTTCATTCATCGTTCCTGATTACTCGTTCCTCGTTTGTTAGAGCGGCTTGACATAGATGTTGCGGAACTCGACGCGGCCGTCGTGGCTCTGCAAACCGAGGTGGCCTTTGGTCCGCAGCAGTCCCGGGTGCTTGTCGGTGCGATCCTTATAGTTGTCCAGGTTGGCCTCGACGATGATCGTGCCGTTCAACTCCACCGTAATCTGCCGGCCTTTGGCGGTGATGCGAAAGCGATTCCACTCGCCGACCGGTTTGAGGGCGTCTTTCGACGGCGGCACTACATCATAGATCGAACCGGTGAGCTGCGTGGGCTTGAGGCCCTTGTAATTGACCTTGTACCAGGGGTCGTCCAGGATCTGGATCTCCATCCCCTGATAGGACACGTCACCGGTCAGCGGAGACCGTAGCGCCACGCCACTATTGCCCTGTTCGGGCAACTTGTACTCGAGCCGCAGCTCGAAGTCCGCATATTCCTTCTCGGTCATCAGCCAACCGCCCCCCTTGCCGTTGACAAAGAGCAAGCCGTTAGCGGCACCCCAGACATCCATCTTGCCGCCGAAGACCTTCCAGCCGCTCAAGTCTTTGCCGTTAAAGAGCGGTTGAAAGCCCTCCGGAGTGTCCGCATCGGCAGAGCGTATCATGGGAAGCCAGCAGAGAATCACGGCCAACGGGAGCAAGTACCAGCGGCGTT
>JBGQLF010000580.1:0-6739 GCA_041499985.1 Gemmataceae bacterium | reverse complement strand
GCTGAAGCCCGCACCGCGAGAACCCCCGTGAACGGGGGTCCGGCATCTGCGTCGGCCGCCGACCCGGCGTCAACGCCGGGCCTAGTACCGCGGCTGCGGCAAGCCCCGTGAACGGGGCTACAAACAGAGTTTCGCCCAAAGCCCGTTCCCAACGAGGAATTTGGGAAAGAGAACGGAGCGGCGGCTCTTTGCCACGGAATACGGACCGATATGATTCTCGAAGCCATCGTCACCACGCTCTCCCCTGACGGAACGGTCAACATCGCTCCGATGGGGCCGCACGTCGACGCCAACATGGAGCGCTTTCTGCTGCGCCCGTTTCGTACGGCCCAGACCTATCGCAATTTGCTGGCCCATGGCGAAGGTGTCCTCCACGTCACCGATGATGTGCTCCTGTTGGCCCGGGCCGCCCTCGGACCCGTGAACCCGCCGCCGGTTCTCCTACCCGCGGCGAAGGTGCGCGGCTTTGTGCTCAGGGATGCCTGCCGCTACTACGAGTTTCAGGTGGCTTCCCTCGATGACCGCGAAGAGCGCGTCCGGATCGAAGCCTGCGTCGTGCACGCCGTCCGGGTGCGCGATTTCTTCGGCTTCAATCGCGCCAAGCACGCCGTCGTCGAGGCGGCCATCCTCGCCACGCGCACCGCCTTTCTTCCACTGGACGAAATCGAGGCCGAATATCGTAAGTTGGCCGTGCCCGTCGACAAAACCGGTGGCGCCCAGGAACAGCAAGCTTTTGCCCTTTTGCGCGACCACATCGCGGAAGTCCGCCGCGCGCGCCAGGGGGAGACCGAGACACCGAGGTCCCCGTCATGATTCGCGTGCGGACACCAAGCCGGCTGCACTTCGGCCTGTTGAGCTTGCCGTCCAGCGCCAGTTGGCCCAACTTCCAGGGGCATGAGGTCGTGCCCGCCAGACGCTTCGGGAGCGTCGGTCTGATGATCCAGGCACCGGGTGTGCAGCTGACGACTCAGCCCGCGGCTGCGTGGTCCGCCGAGGGGCCGCTCGCGGAGCGCGCCCTGGCGTACGCACAGAGGTTCATCCAAACGCTGGCGCCTGAGATCGTGCAGCCGCAGCACCTCGTTGTCGAAGCGAGCGCTGCCGAACACGTCGGGCTGGGCACGGGGACGCAGCTGGGCCTGGCCGTGGCCCGGGCACTGGCACTCGCGTTTGGCTTGCGTGGCCTTTCGGTCGTGGACCTGGCCCAACGCGTGGGTCGCGGCGCCCGTTCGGCCCTGGGCCTGCACGGCTTCGCGCAGGGCGGCTTCCTGGTCGAGGGCGGCAAGGGGAGTTCGGAAACGGCGGCCCCTCTGGTGGCGCGAGTGGCGTTTCCCCAGGCGTGGCGCATCGTTCTCGTGCTCCCGCCCTGGGAAACGGGCTTGCACGGAACGGCGGAGGAAGAGGCTTTCGGGCAGCTGCGCAGCGCGCACATCGGCCAGGAGACGACTGACAGTTTGTGCCGGCTGGTTTTGCTCGGAATATTGCCGGCCCTGGTAGAGAGCGATCTGTTGGCGTTCGGGGAAGCGCTGTACGACTTCAACGCCCGTGTCGGCGAGACGTTTCGAACGGTTCAACGCGGGACATATGCGAGCCAGGCGGTAGCCGAGGTGATCGCCTTTGTGCGGCAGCAGGGAGTGCGCGGCGTCGGGCAGAGTTCGTGGGGACCGGTTGTCTTTGCGGCGACTGCCGATGCTGAACAAGCGGAGAATTTAGTCGGCCGAATGCGCGCGCGCTTCGGGCTCGCTGCGACGGAGGTGTTTGTGGTAGCCCCATGCAATCGCGGCGCTGTGGTCGGGTCCGGAGGATGCTAGTCGAGGGTGGCGAAGTTTCGCCGGTTTATCGGGGGTTTACTACTCCGAGCCGCGCGCGAGAGCCGCGGGTGTCCATCGCGAGCGCTTCGGGCCAGTGGTCTGACTAGAAAAACGAGGAACCTATGGCACACCGCCCTACTGCTTCTTCTCGGGCGGGACCGTCGTAGCTGGAGTTGCCGGGCTGGGCGCGGTGGTTTTCTCCTGAGGGGCCGCAGCCGGCGTCCTCCCACGACTGCCCGCGGATACCGGCTCTCCCGGTAGCTCATACACCTTGTCGGGTGTGGTGACTTGCGGGCGACTATTACAGGCCAGGCCCAGACCGAGCAACAGCCCACAGAGGATGGTCGGCCCGTGGATGCGTTGAGTCATGGAAGTTTCTCATTTCTGAGGCCGATCATTGGGCCACGAGCCCCGGGCGAGCGCGGGGGTCGCGTTCACCCAAGGCTCGTGGCTAAAGGGATCGGTAATTCTTGCCCGGCGGTACTCGCCCACACTGGCGCTTTGGGTTCGCCCGGTGGACTGCTTAGATTCGTCCGGTAGCTTTCCTACTTCTCCGTCTGGACCCCCTTGGGTTTTTCCGTCGGCGTGGGAACCTTCGGCGCCGAAGCGTCGCCGCCGGCTTTCTTGGTACCTTCCCCACAACCTGTCAGGACGATGCCCAAGAGCGGTAGCAAGACACACAACGAAAACACTATACGGCGCATGCGATCTCCTTCCATCACCATACCAGCCCTGATCGTTCAGTTCGAGCCGCGCTCACTCCAAGGTGTTCGTGGCGACCGCTCCGTCATGAATTCCTCCCAGTTGCTGGAGCAGGATCCAGTCCGCCGAGGGCGTCGGACTGCGGACCGTCGTTGAACCATAGCGCAGAAAGCGCACCGAACCGTCGCCGAAGCAGAACTGCACGCCGCCCGGGTGGCGACTGCTGAACGTGGTCCAGTTGGCTCCAGGTTGGCTGTTGCCATAGAGCAGACCAGGTTGGCCTAGGCCAAACTTGGTGGGTATCGCCCCAACACCGAACCACGACCAAGCGAAACTTCGCTGGAAGTTCGTATTGGCGTCAATCTCGCCGCCAATGCCCTCACCGAACATTAGTGTGTTGCTGGTCCCGTCCGGGATGGCCGCCAGGGAGGTTTGCGTCCGGTTGCCGAACATGCCCACATATTGCCGAAGGTCTGTGTTGCCGGAGGCAGTGTCGAGGGTGAAACCGGATTGGAAATCCACGCCATTGCCACCCGCCACGCCGGTGTAGTTGGTCCGACCCGCGGGGAGTTGGTTGTTGGGGGAGCCGAAATACCAGAGCTGGGCTGTGGCCGCCTGTGAGCCGCCGTTGGGGCCGTTGTAGGTGTAGATCACGATCCCCACTCCCGTCCCAACTGTCTCGTTAGGATTATCCGACGGGCACTGGAAAGTCTTTATCTGCGTTTGGGCCAGGGTCCAGTCAGGGTTCATGCTCCAGTATGCCGGGCCTTGGACTTTCGGGTCCAGCTTCACGGTCAATTGCTTGCTGATGTTGTCCAGTTCCATGTAGGGCAGCAAATAAACCAGACAACCTGCATTTTGGAATGGACTAGGGGTCGTGAGCTGTGACAAGTCGTTCGGGAATGGCATGGGCCCCGTGTACCCAGGCGGCAGCTTCCCGAACGTGTTTTGATAGTTGTGAGCCGCCAAGCCGATCTGCTTGAGGTTATTGCGGCAGCCCAGCCGCGCGGCCGACTCGCGTACTTTCTGAATCGCGGGGAGCAACAACCCAATCAAGACCGCGATGATGGCGATCACCACCAACAGTTCAATCAGTGTGAATCCAGACCGACGGGAAAAGCGCACCATACGATCCTCCTCCGAAACTAATGCGGGACAATGGAAGAAAACTTACAACAAATCACATCTTCCATGCGGCGTGCCCTCCAAGCCTGTCCTCGTCGCGGTGCCGGGCTTTTCGCCCTCTTTTCCTCAAGGCAGACGCTCGCTTGCCAGCGGGCCGAACCGAACCCGAACGCACCAGCTCCATCGCCTCGCTGCGAACCAGGACCGACAACGCCAAGTTTGAACAGGCTGGCCAAGGGGTATCCACGCATACGACCTTGGTGGGCGCCAGACCAGGAGAGAGCTCCGCCTCCGGATGCATCCCGACCCGGACTGGAGCTATGTTCGGCAAGTTTATGCAACAATTAACCGTTGTGCAACAATAAAAATGACCGGATCGCTGAACTTTGCCACGCGGGGTACCGATTGGCCCCATTCGCGAAGATGTTCTTCGCCAGCACGGGCTCAAAGCGCAAACGGCACGCGGACCAAGGGGAGATGCCCGTGATCCGCGTGCCGTGACTTGAAAGGAGCCTGGTGGAGCCACCGAGGGTACTATTTTGGGAACGGAGGTGGCGTTTCGTGGATCGTCTCCACATTCTTCCTCATCAACTTCTGATGCACTTTCGCCTCAACGGCGGGAGTGTTCATCTTCGTCGGCTCGGCACTGCCACAGCCGAGACTCGCCACAAGCACGAGCGAACTCACCAAGAGAGCCGAAGCAAAAATACGGGCCATTCTAGTGATCTCCTTCTTCACATCCGCCGGTCCACCCATTAGCGGTGAGGCCTCAATTGACCATGGTTCAAAAAAGGCCGTTGCCGGGTGGCACGCCCTGAGTCTTCGAAGGGCGTGGGTTGCGGAAGACACGCCCTTCGAAGACTCAGGGCGTGCCACCCAGGTTTGAACCATGGCCTCAATTCACCAGCTGCGAGAGGTCAGCCGACGTGCCGTCTCGAACCCCGGCCAACGCCTGGAGCAAGAACCAGTCCGCGCTTCCGACGGTAGCCGTGGCTCCCGTTTGAAGGGAACGAACCGAACCATCGGCGAAGCAGAACTGGACCACACCCGGGTGATTGCTGCTAAAAGACCGGTAATCCGCGAGCTGCCCCTGCTGAAGCCCATAGTAGGTGACTAACGCGCTGTACCACCAGGACTTATCAAAAGCATTCTTGCCCCGGCTAGCACTCTGCCGGCCACAGGTTTCACCGTACATCAGCGTATTGCTGGTGCCATCAGCACTGCTCACGGCGCTCAGGGTCCATCTCGAGCGGTTGGTATAGATTCCTTCGTAGCGGCCCAGGTCCGGATGCGTGCCCCGCCCGGCGGGACCTGCCACGCCCACGTAGTTGTTGCGCCCCATGGGGAAAATCGACTCGGATCCATTCCAATCGTCGAAGTAATTCGCGCCGCCCAAGCCGCTGGCATCGTTATAGTAATGTGGGGCCAACAGCGTTCCGCCATTGAACGCCGTGCAGCAATTATTGGCGTTGTTGATGGGATCGCTGTCCCCGTCCGAGGGGCACCGGAACACTTTCAGTTTGTTCTTGCCCGCGAGATAATTTTGGGGAGGAAACGTGTTGTCGTCAGGCCCATTGAGCCACACCCATGCTTTCGGGGGGACCGGGTCAAAAATGCTAATCGTTGCCCCTTTGGTGGCCGGCGGGATGAACGACGTCGTCTGAACGATCTTGAAAACGTTATCTTGCTCCAGGAAGGGAAGCAGCAAGGGCAAATGGCCCGCAAACGAGGCCATATCATCGGTCCATTGACTCGACGCGACCTGATTGGCGAGCGGGCCGACCCAGCCGGGGGGCAAGATGGCAAACGTGGTGTGGTAGTTTTGCGCCGCCAAACCGAGCTGCTTGAGGTTGTTGGAGCAACTCATGCGGTTGGCCGCTTCACGGATCTTCTGCACGGCAGGCAGCAGCAGTCCGATGAGCACCGCGATGATGGCAATGACCACCAGCAGCTCGATCAGTGTGAAGGCTGGTCGTCGGAACGAGCGTCTCATGATTTCCTCCCTCTGACAGAGAATAAGTTGCAACACGAACCCTGAAGCACGGCATTGCCCACTCGTGAGGCCGGGGGGTGCTCCTCACGCAGTTTGCCGCCTGCTTGTCTTTGCCAACGGTAGCGGGTTCCTCCCGCAGGGGGATTCAGGAAGATTCACGAGCTCGAGAAGGGAAATGTTCGACGGGCTGTCTCAGTCCCGTCGCAACCTCTTCCCCTTGCCCCGTGAGTCCGACACGCGAAGTGTGGGCGCTCTTCTCCAAACCGCTTGACGTTGCCCAGGTAGTCGGTCCGGTTCGGTGAAATGCCGGCAGGCTACTTGGAAAACACCAGTTGAGTCTATGCGAGCGGCGCGGAAACTGCAACATAAAAGGAGGCAACTTGGGGAAGGTTTCCGTTAGGCGGGGGGGACGGTGGCGACTATCTATTTGTACACAAAGAATGGCGGGTGCGAGAGCGCCTGCCAGAAGGCGAGGGAGTCCTTCAGGGCGGCAAGCGTTTTCCGGGTAGGCGATTGGTCGGCAATGTTTCCGCTTTGTTAACGGGTTCTGATTTCGAGCACGCCCCCGAGCCACAGAGCAGCGCCGCCAGAAGCCAGGTCCAGATTCTGCTGCGACGCATCGGCCATTCTCCTCAATTCCCAACCGCGCTCGCCCTCAAAGTGAGGACAAACGATGCGTTGGTAAACGTAGCCACAAGCGTCCTCGCTTGTGGGCTGGAGCAGCTCACAAGCGAGGACGCTTGTGGCTACGAACCGACAACAGGTCCTTGCCCCGTGCTTCAGGGCAAGCTCACTACTTCGCCGCCGCTGCGCGTGCCCAGGAGCGGCAAGAGGTCGGCCACCCCATAGGTCAGAAAATGCACCGAAGCGTCGGCGAACACAAAATTGGCGCCGCCTGGGTGCAGGCTCCAGAAATGATACTGATCACAAATCTGGCTGACCTGCCCGGGGCCGAACCGGAACGGTCCAGTCGGGCACATGCTTGCGCCCGGCGTGGAAGTCCACACGCCGTATGGAGCGACCGAGGCCTTGCCCGTCTGTTCCATCGGCAGCGCGGAGGTCTTGAGCCAGACGCGTCAACTTACTCGGCAAGGAGCCGGCGTATGCGTCG
>JBGQLF010000579.1:0-6758 GCA_041499985.1 Gemmataceae bacterium | reverse complement strand
CTGCCTTTTAAATTGTGGGTGGGCTCTTTTTTTAAATGTGGGGGGGTCCCCCCCACTTTTAAAACCCGCCCCCCCACAACGGTGTTACCCAGAACATAGCCAAGCTGAACCATGCCGTAACCAGCAGCTCACGCATTCAACTGCTGGCTGGCCAAATAATAGTACAGCCCCTTCCGCTCGAGCAGTTCGCGGTGGGTGCCCGTCTCGACGATCTGGCCCTGGTCGAGCACCACGATCAGATCGGCATTCTGGATCGTCGACAGGCGGTGGGCGATCAGGATGGCCGTGCGGTCGTGCAGGATCGCCCGCATGTTCTGTTGGATCGCGTGTTCGGATTCCGTATCCAGGGCAGACGTGGCCTCATCAAACAGGATGATGCGCGGGTCTTTGAGGAGCGCCCGGGCGATGTAAATCCGTTGCCGTTGGCCGCCCGACAGCCGAATGCCAATCTCGCCAATCACCGTGTCATAGCCGAGCGGAAACGCCATGATGAACTCATGCGCGTTGGCCAGCCTGGCCGCTCCCATCACCCGGTCCAACGACGCTTCCGGCTCGCTCAGGGCAATGTTTTCGCGGATGGTGCCCGTGAAGATCGCACTCTCCTGGGCCACCACACCCAGCTGGTCGCGCAGCGTACGCACATCGACATTGCTCAGGTCATAGCCGTCCACGAGGATCTTGCCCTCGGTGGGTAAGTAAAAGCGCTGGAGTAACAGCGCCAGGGTCGTCTTCCCGGAGCCGGACCGGCCCACGATCGCCACGGTCTGCCCGGCCCGAATGTCCAAGCTAATGTGCGAAAGGACATTTTTGTCCCCTGAATTATAGTGAAAGCTCACGTCCTCCAGGCGGAGGTGGCCGCGTAGGCGCGGCAACGGCGCGGCCGGCTGCTGCGGATTCTGTTCCGGTTGCGCCTCGTAAATGTCGTTGAGCCGTTGCAGGGACAGCAGCGCATTGTGCAGCTCCTGCCACAGCCCGAGAAAGCCCATGATCGGCGCCGCAATCATACCCACCAGCGCATGAAACGCCATGAGCTGGCCGACCGTCAATTCCTGGCGGATCACCAGGTGCGCGCCATACCAAAGGAGGATGATACTGGAGACAATGTTGATGGCGTTGGACACTCCCGCGAGGAGCATTCCCAGGCGGCTACCCTGGAATTGCATGTTCGCCATCTGCACGGCCTGGTCTTCGTATTTCCAGCGCGTGGGCATTTCCGCGGTTGCGTCCTTGATGGCGCCAATGGCCTTGATCGATTCGACGAGCGTGGACTGGGCCGTGGCGGCTTTCTCGAACGTACGTTGGTTGTTGCGCCGGAGCAGGGGAGTGAACAGGACCGTCAGGCCGATGTAGACCGGAAAGGCGATCAGCGCGACCAGCGTCAAGCGAACATTGTAATACAGCATCAAGCTGAGCCCGGTAACCAGCATGATCAGGTCGAGGACCGTCGTGATCACCCGACTGGTCAGCAGGGCCTGGAGCTTCTGGCTGTCGGCGAAACGAGAGAGGGTATCGCCGAGTTTGCGCGAGTGGAAATAGCGCATCGGCAGCCGCAGGATCTGCTGGAACAGATCCGACGTCAGACGCAGGCTCACCTGCTGCGAGACATGCAGGAGCAGATACGAGCGCAGAAGGGAAGCGCCGATCTGAAAGGAACCGACGATAAGCATGCCGCCCAGCAGGATGTTCAGCATATCGACGTTCTGGTGCACGAGCACCTTGTCCACGATGAGCTGCGTGAACACGGGCGAAGCCAGCTGGAGTAGCTGCAAGATCAGCGAGGCCAGGAAGACTTCGAAAAACAGACTCCGAAAGGGCGTCAAGAAGGGCAGAAAGCGCTTGAAGGTGGTCTTTTCCGGTTCGGCGGCGGCCAGGCGTGGCGTCGGGGTCAATAACAGCAGTCGGCCTGTCCATGCGGCCTCGAACTCCTGCCGGCTCATCGGGACGAGTCCGAGCGCTGGATCGCCCACGAGGACGCGCTCACCTTTGACCTCGTACAGAACGAGATAGTGATACCCCTTCCAGTGTGCCACGGCGGGCAGGGGGAGCCCGGCCAGATGGCTGAAATCGGTCTTGACCGCCCGGCAGGTGAAGCCAATAGTCTCGGCCGCCAGGGCGAGACTGTACATGCTGGTGCCTTCGCGGCCGATGTTGGCCGTTTCCCGCAGACGCCCCACCGAGAGCTTGACGCCGTGGAAGCGCGCGATCATGGCCAGGGCCGCAGCGCCGCAGTCGGTCTCGTCATGCTGGGGCAGCCAGGGGTACTTCTGGAGGAGCCGGGCGAGGGTGCTGCGTCGGGGCAGCGGTCCCGTATCGGCTGGCAGGGCCGGGCTGGCAGCCGAGCGGCCAGGGCTGGGCCGGAGCGGCGGCCGAATACCGAGCTTTTTCTCCAGATCCTGGCTGATCCGGTACTGCTCGATGCGCTGGGCCAGCTGCTTGCGCAGGTCGGGCGCGGCGGCCAGCAAGCGGTCAAAGCCCTCCCGATGCAGGCTGAAGCAGGAGGTCTCCTTGACCGCCACGACACTGGCCGCGCGCGGTTGATTCAATAAGAGGGCGAGTTCCCCAAAGTAAGCCCCCTCGCCCAGGTAAGTCAGGAGGGTCTCCTGCCCATTGCGTCCGACGGTCACTTTGACCTCGCCGGCGCGGATGATATACATCCGATCGCCAGGCTCACCCTGGGTAACGATGACCTCGCCGCTCTTGAAGGAACACTCTTCGAACTGATCGATCAGGCTCAGAACTTGCCTGGCAGGCACGGATCCGAGAAACGTTGCCAGGCGCAAAAAGTTGATGACGGCTGTCTGGCCCAGGATCTTTTCGAAATACTGCACCAGGGCCGGGTGGGCATCGAGGAGTTGCTCAAAGTCCGTGCGGCGGATGCGGAACAGGACGACGTCTTCGGACGCGCGACAGGAGGCACTGCGCACGTCGTTTTTCAGAATGGCACGCTCGCCGAACAGATCGCCGGCCGCCAAGGTTCCCAGGGTGACGGGTTTGCCCGCGGCACCCTGATGGAAGACGCGTACCCTTCCGGAGTAGATCAGGAACGCACAGTCACCCGGCTCGCCTTGCTCGAGGATGCTCTCTCCCATGGCGAAGGAGACCAGTTCGAACTTCGGCAACAATTGGTCGACTTCGCTCTCTTCCAGGATGGAGAAGACGACGTGCTTTTTCAGCAAGGATCTGAGTTGTGCCTCCAATTGCTCCGAGAGCATGGTGGCTCCTCTGAGTGCGAAGAGAGCTCGTTAGCCGCAAGCCTCGGGCGAGCGCGGGCTTCGCGCTCGCCCGAGGCTTGCGGCTAAACGGTAGATAGTTTCTGCCCGGCGGAATTAGGGTTCCGCCGCTTTCGGTTCTTGCAACTCCTTGAAGGGTTTGAGGAGCAGCTCCAGGATGGTCTTGCGCTCGCTGACGATTTCCGCGGTTGCCGTCATGCCGGAGAGCAGCTCGACTTCCTTCCCTTGGACGCGAAAATACGCGCGCTCCAGTTTCGCGTACGCCTGGTAGGTCGTCTCGCCCTGGCCCGGGTCCGCGTCGGGCAGCACGTTGGTCAGTTCGCCGCGGAGGACACCGTGTTCCGCAAACGGAAAAGCATCAAACTTGAAGCGGACTTCTTGGCCCTTCTCGACTTGACCGATGTCCCGATTGGCAATCTGAATTTGCGCGACCAGGGGAGCGCCGTTGGGCAGCAAGGTCATGATCGTTTGGCCACGGCGGACGGCTTCACCCTGGTTCCGCACCAACAGGTGGGCAATGCGCCCACGGACCGGGGCGGTGATGACGGCTCGATTGGTCGCGCTGCCCTTGCCCTGCGCCACGTCGGCTCGGGTCTGGGGATCGAGGCTGCGCAAGCTCAACTGTGCCGTCTCGCGCGCCTGCTGATGCCGGGCGCTGGCCAGGGCCAGTTTGCGGGCAGCCTCTTCGGTTAGCAACCGCTTGTCGTCCTCCCGTTGGCCGATTTCCTGGCGCGCGCTCTGAAGGTCGAACCGGTTTTGTTCCAGTTGCTCGTGCAAATCGAGGACGGCCCGCTCATGCTCCAACTGGGTGCGTTCATATCTCTTCTGTAGGAGCTGGCGTTCGCTCGTGGTATCCCGCAGCTGGGACTGAACTTTCTTAACCGCGGCGGCCGCTTCCTCATAAGACCTGCGCGTCAGCACCAATTGTAGTTCGCTCACGACCCCGGTGTTATGCAATTGGCGGTTGACTTCCAACTCTCTTTTCCACAAAGCGTAGGTGCGCTCGGCACTCTGGGACTCCACCTGGAGGCGTTGGAGGGCCTCGTCTTGTTTGTAGCGATCGAGTTCAAACGTTTCCTGAGCCAACCGCGAGTTCGTTTCTTCCTGTGCTTGCCTGCGCTCCAGAGTTGCGCGACTCCTGTCCAGGTGGGCGATCTTGTCTTGGAGGATCTGGATCCTCGTCGCCTGTTGCCTGATCTTCAGGGGGGCGATCTGCTGTGATTCCTTTTGTGCATCGGCCAGTTCCGCCTCGGCCGTCTGGAGGGCCAACAGGTAGGTACTGACATCGCGTGATTCCACGAGTGCCAGGACCTGGCCTTCGACTACGGCGTCGCCCTCGTGGACTGCGAGCTGGGTGAGGATGCCTTCAATGTCGGGCTGAATCAGCGCGGCTTTGCCTTCGGGGATCAGGCGGGCCGGTGCCGTGATATGGATGTCGACCCGGCTGATGCTGGCATAGACGAGAAAAATGATCAGGAAGAGCAGGATCAAGTAAACCAAGCCCCGCGCCACATACGAGGGCAGCACCGTGAGCGTTTCGCTGAGGGAAGAGCTAGCCGATTGCTGCCGCAGATAGGCCAGCGATGCCGAGGGTTCAGGCGGTTCCGTTATCTGGCTCATCGGCAGCCCCCTTGTGGGCGCCCAGGGTTCTGGTAGCTGACACTCTGGCGTGCATCGCTCTGATCCTCGGAAGCGAGGAACCGCGGCGGTAGGATCGAGTCCAGGAACTCAATCATTCTATCGAGTTGCAAGAACGTGAAACCACCCGTTCAATATATGAACAGATTGCCAGTTGAGCGCCCCGCAGTCCAGCGCGGGCGCAACGGCGCGTCTGTCGTGGCCATGGCTCAAAGATCGTGGTTATTTAGTAAGATGGCATGAATTGGGTAAGCAAGCAAGAGAAAAGCCCAGGGATCTTCCGTAGCGGCTAATCGGCTTTGCGGGGTTAGCCGGTGGCAGGGCGCCTTCGGGGATCTCGTCTAGGTAAGCCAGGGGCTGACGCCCGGCTCGCCCCGAGAATCTGACCCCTCCCGATGCCAGGCCCCAGCATGGCCATCTCGCCGCGCGTTCGCGACAATGACTTCAACCTCGTGGACGAGGGATCCTCGTCCCGCGGCCTGGTCCGAACGCTGCTTCGCGGGAGCTCGACTGGCATGCAGAATCTACCCGTTCCCTCCGGTGCGACTCGTCGTGCCGCTCTTGATCCGGCGGCGGATCTGCCGGAACTACTCATGGCCGTGCGGGCAAGGACCCCCGCTCGAATCCTGGTCGGCCGTGCCGGGCCTGCCTATCGCACCGCGACGCAGCTGGAGCTGCGCCAGGATCATGCGTCGGCCGTCGATGCCGTACATGCCGAGCTGGATCTGGAACGAGACTTCGGGACCGAATTCCTGGCCCACTGGCAGCTGTTCGAGGTGAGTACGCAGGCCGAAAGCAAAACTGACTACCTGATGCGACCCGACCTGGGCCGCCGCCTGAGCAGGGACGCACGTGCTCAGGTTGTCCGCGACTGTGTCGCGGGTGCGGATCTACAAATCGCGATCGGGGATGGACTGTCCGCAGCGGCAGTGGTCGCCCAGGTGCCCCCGTTGTTGCCGCTCCTGGAAAAGGGAGCTCGTGAACGGGGCTGGAGCATCGGCCGGCCGTTCGTCATCCGTCACTGCCGGGTCGGCGTGCTCAATGACATCGGGGAGTTGCTTCGGCCCACGGTGGTTGTGCTGCTCATCGGCGAGCGCCCGGGGTTAGCCACCGCGGAGAGCTTATCCGCTTACCTGGCGTATCGGCCCCAACCAGGGCATACCGACGCACAACGCAATTTGATCTCCAACATCCATCGTCGCGGTGTCGCGCCGGCGGTGGCCGCGACGCGCATTCTGGGCTTGGCGGGCCAAATGAGCCAACTCCACACGAGCGGTGTGGCCGTCAAGGAAGATCTCGCGAGCCTGGCGGAAGACCATCGATCCTTGTTGGCGGAATAATAAGTATACTCGACGCGGGATGGTTAGAACTGAGCCCGACGCGCAAGCGAGGAATGTTCCCTCGCTTGCGCGTCGGGCTCAACGCAACCCAAGGTATAGCAAGGAGCTTCAACTCTCGGAGCGGGTGTGCAACAGCGCGACCACACTGACGAGCAGGAGAGCCAGGCTTAACAGCACGAGCACAACGATCACTTCCAACTCCGCGGAGACAAGCCGTATTATGCCCGGCACATAGGCGGCCCCGATGATCCAGCCCAGCGCCAGCACAACGAGCACCAAGACCAGCGCGGTCGCGCGCTCCAGCACGGGATAGCGCGGCTCCGTGTTGGGGGAAGTTTCATCAGGGTTCACTGATGCACCTCCTGCGAGGTGGGCTGGGCGTAGCGGGCCGCCAGCTCTTCCGGAGCGGCTTTCTGAATTCGCCCATGCGCCCAGAACCAATAATAGCCCAGTCCTAGTGCATACAGCAGGGCGGTCAGGGGAATCACTTTGACGTTGATCACGCTGTAGACATACACCGCGAACGCCGAGAGGAGCAGGACGATCGTGG
>JBGQLF010000578.1:0-6782 GCA_041499985.1 Gemmataceae bacterium | reverse complement strand
GGTACTCCTGAATACCGAGTTGGACTCGGCGTCGCCCCTCCCTCGCCTCCAGCTGGCGGGCGCTGTGTTTTTCGCGGTCGTCGTCCTGTCCAAGTTGAGCGGCGTACTCAAGGATTACCGCCAGCGCCTCCTGAACGTGCGGGTCATGCTTTCGCTCCGCCGGTCGCTGTTCGACCGGTTGTTACACCTGCCGTTGCCGAAGCTGTGGGACATGAAGACCGGCGGCATCTTGTCCCGGCTCACGGGCGACGTCGACACGACGACCGGACTGTTACAGATGGCGCTCGTGTCGCCTGCCCTCTCGCTCATCCGTCTCGTCATCGCCGTGGGCGTGCTGCTGGCGCTGAACTGGCGGTTGGCGTTGATGGCCTTGGCCGTCATCCCCGGCGCCATGCTGATGAGCTTTGCCTCGGCGCGGCGCATCCGGCCCATCTACCGTGCTGTTCGGAAGGACGTCGAAGAGATCGACGGCCGGGTCGGCGAAACGTTCTCGGGGATTCGCATCGTCAGGGCGTTTGGGCGAGAAATGCGGGAGCTGCTCGACTACATGCGCGGGCGGCACACCGTGCTGCGCAAGGAGCTGTTCGCGCATCGTCGCGAGCTGGCCCTGTGGACGTCCTGGGGCCTGCTGGTGGCGGGCGTCAACGTGGTGATCGTCTGGTACGGCGGCTACCTGAACATCCTCGGCCGTGCCTCCATCGGCGACATCATGGCTTTCCAGTGGTACACGTTCCTGCTGATGACCCCGGTGTGGCATCTCGTCAATTCCTTCTCCGAGCTCCAGCGTTCCCTGGCGGCGATGGAGCGCGTGTTCGAAGTGTTGGCGATGGACGACGACAAGCCAGACAGGCCCGATGCTCGCGACGCACCAAACGTGGTGCACGAGATTCGGTTTGAGAGCGTCGCGTTTGAATATCGCGAAGGCCGTCCGGTGGTTCGCGATTTCAACGTCGTCGTGGCCGGTGGCTCGGTGGTCGCCTTGGTGGGCCGGAGCGGCGCCGGGAAGACGACGCTAACGGACCTGGTGGCGCGTTTTCATGATCCCACGCAGGGACGCATCCTGGTCAATAACTCCGACATTCGGGACCTTCGTCTGCGCACGTACCGCGACCTGCTGGCCATCGTCCAGCAAGACGTCTTTTTGTTTGATGGATCGGTGCGGGACAACATCGCCTACGGCCGCGCCGATGCCACGGACGCCGCGATCGAAGACGCCGCCCGGCGCGCGAATGCGCACGAGTTCATCGTCAAACTTCCCGAACAATACGAGACGTTTGTCGGAGAGCGTGGCGTCAAGCTCTCGGGCGGTCAGCAACAGCGGCTGGCCATTGCCAGGGCAATCTTGGCGTCCCCCCAGATCCTCATCCTCGACGAGGCCACCAGCAACCTGGACACGGAAAGCGAGCAGCTCATTCAGGCGTCGATGGCGACGCTGCTGGCCGGGCGAACGACCTTCATGATCGCCCATCGCCTCTCCACCATCCGCCGCGCGGACCTGATCCTGCTCCTGGAAGATGGGCGCGTTATCGAGCGGGGGAGCCACGAGGAGCTCATGAGTGCCCGCGGTGCTTATTACGGCATGGTCCTTCGGCAGATGGAATCGCACAGCCAGAACGTCGAAGAAGCGTGGCGCTGAGGCGACCTGGCCAACGTCCTACGAATGCCGCTGCCCCCCAAGGGACGGCGTCGCAAGACCGATAAGGTCGACACGGCCCGCATCCAGCGTGAGTTCCTAAGCGGGCGGTCGGTGCAGCCGCGCCTTGATGATGGCCGTGAGCGTCGTCGCTGCCTGCCCCACGAGCGTACCCTTCCGCGTCAGCTGGTAGATGGTCGGCCGGCCGAAGTAGCGACTCATCACCCGCTCATGGAGCGTCGTGGCTGCTTGGTGGCCCGGAATGAGGGCAACCAGCGCGATCCCGAAGCCGAGCTCCACGTACCGGCAGATACTGGACGTAAAAAACGCCTCCACGAGATGCGGCTGGGACTGGCTGGCCCTGGCTTTTTCCAGCATGGCTATCGCCTCGGGCTCCATCAAGGAGCGCGGAACGTTCACCAGCGGATAGCCGGTGAGATCGCGCGGCTGGACGTGACGCCGCCGGGCCAGCGGGTGATCCTTGGAGGTAATCAGAACAACATCGAGTTCATAGAGCGGCTCAAATTCCAGCCAAGGGCTGACGGCCGAGGGGTCCACGAGATCGCCGTTGCGGCTCAGGACCAGCCCCATGTCGGCCTCACCAGCCTCGACCTGGGCATGCACTTGATCGTCGAACATTTCCTTGAGCGTCAACGGCGCGTCGGGGTATCGGCTGCGGAACTCGACCACGCACTCGGGTAAGTGCTCGAGGAGGATTCGCGGCGTGGTAGCCACGGTCAACCGGGTCACGTGCCGGGCGCGTGCTTCCTGGTAGCGCTCCTTCACCGTAGCCAGACCGGCCACCAGTGGCCGCGTCAGGTCGGCGAGTAGTTTACCGGCCTCGGTCAGGCGACTGCCGCGACCGTGACGTTCAAAGAGCGGTTCGCCGAACTCCCGCTCCAGGGCGCGGACCTGATGCCAAACGGTTGGATTGGCCAACCCGAGATGAGCGGCGGCCGCGGAAATACTCCCTAACCGGGCCGTCTCACAGAAACTCCGCAGCTGTTGGGCGGTGGAGTCCTTGTAGGCACGGGTCTTGGCTGGATGACGGGCCATAATGCCTTTCGTGTTAGACTACTCTCTGTTTGCACGATGTACCGCTACAACTTCTGCTGGCCGGTGCGGACGCTGCGGGAGCGCAAGGACGACGCTAGCCCTTGGCAAGAGCGGACCCCAGCGATGGCAGCCGGATTAACCGACCATGTTTGGTCTTTATCGGAGTGGCTGGCCTTCCCGGCCGTTCAACGGTAGGGGGACACCAGGTGGCAAGACTGATCTGGGGCAAAACCCCGCCTTTGGCTTCTGTACTGCTTTCGTGTATGGCTATTTCTGGGAGCGTGTTGTCGAGGCACTCGACCCGACGAAGGGAAAGGCAAAATCGTAAACGACATGCTCATGCATACGGCCCCGAACCTGTCCGCACCCGTGGATTTCAGATTGGACTTCGCTAGCACATCAGGCCGGGGCTAGAGCGATTCTGGACGCAATGAAAGGATAACCGAAGGGGCAGTCGGATCGTCCCGCCAGTCGCTCACCCCGCGGCCTGCCGTTCCATCATCAGGTCGAGAATGACCCTTTCGAGTGCTTCCAGCAATCCGCGTTCGTGATCAGCGAGGTACTCGTTGCTCCAGATGTCCTCTCTGGCTAATCGCTCCAGGCAGATAGTCCGCTTCGCTTGCAACACTTCCAGGCGGATCGCGATGGCTTGCCGGTCGGTATCGGGCATGGGCGGTTTCCTCGGGCTGGGATGCGTTCTCGGCCGAGTGCAGTCTATGCACTCTATGGCGTCGAAAGGTAGGTCAGTCGCTACCGGAGAGAATGCAAAACCCCTCGGGATATTGAGGCCCGAGGGGTTGAGGGGATTACTGGTCGCCTTCTGGGGTTCCCGTTCTCGCTTGCCCCGTGCTATCCTGACCGGTCTGCATCGGGTCGTGGAGTTCAACCATGCCACTGTTCGGTGCCCATATGTCGATTGCGGGGGGATACCACAACGCCTTGCTGCACGCCCAGGAGTACGGCTGCGACACCGTTCAATTGTTTGTTTCCCAGCCGAGGGCTTGGCCTGTCACCGCAGCCCCAGCAGGGAAAACTATCTTCCAATCTGGGAAGTTCTTGACCAAAAGCGCCAACCAATGGCGCGCCAAGGAACTGACCGACGACGACATCAACACGTTCCACGAAACGCTGTGCAACACGCGTCTGCGTCTGCCGCTGGCCCATGGCTCGTACTTGATCAACCTGGCGTCGCCGGATGAGACGCTCTATCGCCGCTCCATCGAAGCGTTTGTCGTCGAGTTGCAGCGCGCCGAGCGCCTCGGCCTGAGTTACCTGGTGACCCATCCGGGGTCGCACCTCGACAGCGGCGAAGAGGCCGGCCTGCGGCGCGTCGCCCTGGCCCTGGATGAAGTGCACGCGCGCTGCCCGGGGTTCCATGTCGAGGTGTTGCTGGAAACCACCGCCGGCCAGGGTTCCAACCTCGGCCACCGTTTTGAGCACCTGGCCCGCATCCTGTCCTTGGTAGCCGAGCCGCAGCGCCTCGGGATCTGCTTCGATACGTGCCATGTGTTCGCGGCCGGCTATGCCCTGGCACCGCGCCGGGCCTACCGCGCCACCCTGGACGAATTCGACCGCCTCCTCGGCCTGGATCGGCTACGGGCCTTCCATCTCAATGATAGTCTCAAGCCGCAAGGCAGCCGCGTCGATCGGCACGCTCATATCGGCCTCGGCTGCCTCGGCCTGGAACCGTTCCGCCTGCTCGTCAACGATCGCCGCTTCCGCGATCGGCCGATGATCCTGGAAACTCCGAAGGACGATCCGGCTGACGGCGACATGGATGCGGTGAACCTGCGTGTCCTGCGGGATCTGGTCCAGGATAGAAGAACGCCGCCCAGGGCACACCCGTGAAGCGCGGCGACCGGTCTACCGAGTGGCCTTGGAGTCCTTGATGTCGTAGCACCAGAGCGTGCCGACGTCGCGGATGTAGAGCCGGCCGTTGGCGACCGCCGGGTAGGCCCAGGCTTTCTCCATGGCCCCGCGGTCATGCTTGGGCTGCTCCGGCGGCGTGAAGCGGCCTTTCTCGCGGTAGGCTTCCGGCGTCGCCTCGACCAGCGCCACTTGCCCGTTCTCACCATGAATGTACAGGCGGCCCTCCGCGAAGCAGACGGCGCCGGGGCCCACGCACTTGTCCTGCCACTTCACTTTGCCGGTGGTGAACTCGGCACACACCAATCCCTCGCCGGTGGTGCCGTACAGATACCCGCCCAGCAACACCGCTCCGCCGATGTTATTGGGCAGGCCCCGCTCGAAATAGACCTGTTCCGCCGCGACTCCTCCCTCCTTGTCAGCCTTCAGCTTGACGAGTCCGCCTCCCATGCGGGAGGCAGCGGTGTAGACATAGCCATCGTGGGTCACCGGCGTAGGTATGTTAGCTGGGCCTGTGCCCGTCTGGTTGTAGCGCCACAGGAACTTACCGGTCTTGGCGTCCACCCCCACGACGCCCTTCTGCAAGAACTGCACGTACTGCTTGACGCCGCCGGCCTCGACGACGCTCACGGACGCGTAGCCGGCCTGGTCTCCCCCGGGCACGGCGGAAGTCCAGATAACCTCACCGGTTTTCTTGTTCAGGGCCACCAGCGTGGCCTTCTCGCCGCCGGGTGTGCAGATCAGCACGTCTCCGTCGATCAACGGCGACTCGGCATACGCCCAGTTGCCGGGCTTGCCGCCGAAATCGGTGCGCAGGTTCTTCTGCCAGCGGGCCTTGCCGGTGGATGTCTCCAGGCAGGCCAGGTCACCGTCCGAGCCAAGGACGTAGAGCAGAGCGCCGTCCACCGTCGGCGTGGACCGGGCTGCGGGGTACTGCGGCCCCTGGTTGGGGCCGACCTTGCCGAGTCGCGTGGACCAGACCTGCTTGCCATCCTGGACCGCCAGCGCTTGCACGAATTCGTCGTCTGCGCCTTTGCTACTCAGCAGGTAAATCCGCTCGCCCACCACCGCAGGCGTCGAGTAGCCGTAGCCGATGTCCTTGAGCTGCCAGAGCAGCTTCGGCCCGTCCTTGGGCCACGACGGGAGCAGGCCAGTCTCCTGCGAGATCCCGTTCCGCTGCGGGCCACGCCACTGGGGCCAGTCGGCGGCGCCGGCCGCCAGAGAAAACAGACCACAGCTGACGGTCACGAGGAACATCCACCGCAATTTCATACTGCACCTCGATACCAAGGGTCACCAACACCTGAGCGTAGCGACGAGGCCCTGTTACCTTTCCTTGAACAGACGCTGTGCAGGGATCCATTATTTGATTGCGATCGTCCCCCGGTGGCGGGACAGAGGCAGCGCGTTAGCATTGCCTGGCAACAAAGGCTCCATGCGTTAGCAACGGAACGGTTGTGCTGACGTTGCACTCCGCGGCGATTGCCAAGTCGATTTCAAATCCCCGCTCGATCAATTCCCGCCCCGAGGCACACTCGCGGAGAAGCCAAGAGACGGAGCCCTGGATTTGCGAAAAGAACGCCGCCGCCGCTTCGGCCTCCGGTGAACGCTGGCCAGGCAGGTGCGTGATGACTGCGCCAGCACCGATCAAGTCTTCCAGGCACGGCCGCAACGTACCGTCCGCCCACTGTTCGCCAGCTGCTAGAACTGCGACCGAGGTCCCGAGCTGTCCCGCCAAGCGAGCCGCTCCCTGGTAATTTCGTAAGCATGCCGTCAAAGTGGTCCCATATTCTGCCGCCTGCAAACTGAGCATGGAGCCATTCGGAGAAGGTAAGACGAGTCGAGTGCCCGCCGGAATGTTCCGGAGCGAGGCTGGCGAGAGGCAGTAACCCTCGTTCGAGGATCGTCGCTTGTTCGCTAACAGGGCAGCTTGCTCGAGCGCATATTGGGCCGCCGACCCGTCCTGCCCGCGATAGGGGAGGATGACAGCGCCACGGGAGGTAGCAACTTCGACGCAGGTGGAGAAGGACAGCACATCGACGAGGACAACGACATCACTGCCAGGACCAATCGCGCGGAGTCCGTTTTGGCCCCACTCGAAACGCACCTGGTAGGGCGACTGATTGAAAGACAAACAGGTACCCTCCCCGTCGCGCCGGATGGACTTCAGGGCGTCCTGCTAGCGCAAGATCAAAGAGCCTTTTGCTGAATCGTAGCCACAAGCGTC
>JBGQLF010000577.1:0-6783 GCA_041499985.1 Gemmataceae bacterium | reverse complement strand
CGCCCGATCTCACCGAGGTCGGACTCAAGCACTCGGCGGCGTGGATGCACAGCTACATCGAAGATCCGCTGCGTTTTCACGCCGACTCCAAGATGCCGTCGTTCGGTCCGCCGCAACTGACACACCAGGAGATCGAAGAACGGGAGATCGTTGAGTCCTACTTGAACTGTAAGTACAAGGGGCACCTCAAGCTGACCGGGCAGCAGGGCACCCGGTCAGACTACGAGATTCTGCTCGCCGAGTCACGCGATGAATTGCGGCGCAGGGCTATCGACAAAATCCTTGCCCGCTGCCAGGGAGAGGAGATGGTGCGAGACGTCGTCCTCACCACTCCCGTGCTGAAGCAGGGGGCAGCGTTCATCGTCAACGCGACCCTGGAGGACGAGCATGTCGCGCTCGCCTTCGACGGCCTGAAGCGAGCGGACGGGCCTTCCAAGGTCGGGGACCACCACTACCTCCCCGTACTCCACCACCACGGGGACAAGGTGGGCCGGCAGCAGAAGATCCTCCTTGCCCTGCATGGGCTGGTCCTCGCCCGCGTGCAGGGGCTGCGGCCCGCCGTGGGGCTGATCGCCCGCGGCCCGGAGGCCAGGCTAGGGAAGGTCCGCCTGGACGCGAAGCTCTACCGGCAGGCGGAGCAGATCCTGGATGAGATGAAGCGGCTCCAGGCCAGCGGCCAGCCTCCCCGGCTGATGTTGAACAAGCATTGCCAGATGTGCGAGTTCCGGCAGCAGTGCCGCAAGAAGGCGGAAGAGGCCGACGACATCAGCCTGCTCGGCGGCGTGGGCGAGAAGGAGTTGAAGAAGTACAACCGCAAGGGGCTCTTCACCCTCACCCAGCTATCCTGCACCTTTCGCCCGCGGAAGAGGGGCAAGCGGGTGAAGCGGGCGGGCTACGTCCGCTACGCCGCCTTGCAGGCCCTGGCCATCCGGGAGAAGAAGGTCCACGTTTACGGCACGCCCGACCTGCCCCGCAAGCCGGTCCAGGTGTTCCTCGACACCGAGGGCAACGAGGACGGCAGTTTCGTTTACCTGGTCGGCGTCCTCGTGGTCGAGGGCGACGGGCGGACGACGCACTCCTTCTGGGCTGATGGCCCTGACCAGGAGGTCCGGATGTTCGACGCCTTCCTGGACCTACTGGCCCGGTACGAGGACTTCGCCCTGTTCCACTACGGCGGCTACGAGAAGACGTTGCTGAAGCGAATGAGGAAGGTCGTCACGAGGAAGGATCTCGTGGATCGGGCACTGGGCAAGGCCTTGAACGTCCTGTCCGCCATCCACGCCAGCGTGTACTTCCCCACGTTCTCGAACGGCCTCAAGGATATTGGGCGATACCTGGGTTGCACCTGGACGGAGGAGAACGCCTCCGGCCTCCAGAGCCTGGTGTGGCGGGCACGCTGGGAGCAGGCCGGGGATCCCGTCTGGAAGGACAAGCTCCTCACCTACAATGCCGAGGACTGTGCCGCCCTCAAGAAGGTCGCGGAGTTCGTCCAGGCCGTCGGCGAGGCCGCACGAAGCCGAGGTGAGGGGACCACCACACCACCATCTTCACCTATCGTCGCCTGGGTGGACGAGATCGCCCCGTCGAGGCGTCGGACCTGGTGCCGTCCCGCGTTCGCCCTTCAGGATTTCGACGAGGTCTACCGCTGGGCGTACTTCGACTATCAAAGAGAGAGGATATTCCTGCGCACGAGCGAGTCGATCAGGAAGGCCTGCCAAAACCTCCGCAAGCAGAAGAAGACACCCAGGCCGCCCGTGAACAGGGAGGTCGAGCTCGACAGCAGCACCTGCCCCTACTGCAAGGGCAACCGCATCGGCCGGTTCTCCCGCGAGACTCACTCCAAGATCGCCTATGACCTGAAGTTCACCAAGGGGGGCATCCGCCGCCAAGTGATCCGCTACACCACCGTCCGGTATCTGTGCAGGGACTGTGAGCGAAGTTTCCTCCCGGAGCAGTACAAGAGGCGAGACAAACACTTGCACGGCCTAAAGAGCTGGGCCATGTACCAGCACGTCGTCCACCGCATCAGCTTCAACCACCTGGAGACCATGTTCGAGGACTGCTTCGGGCTGCGTGTGGGCCCATGGGAAGCCCACATGCTGAAGGCTCTCATGGCGAACCGCTATCGCGATACAGTCAAGCGAATCCTGGCCCGGATCGTGGCCGGCCGGCTGGTCCTCGTCGATGAGACCGAGGTCCGCCTGAAGAAGGATAAAGGTTACGTCTGGGTGCTGACCAACCTGGAGGACGTGGTGTACCTCTACCGGCCCAACAGGGAGGCAGATTTCTTGAAAGAGCTGCTGGGCGAATTCAAGGGCGTGCTTGTTTCCGATTTCTACCCCGGCTACGAGTCGCTGGATTGCCCCAAACAGAAATGCCTTATCCACCTGATCCGGGACTTCAACAACGACCTGATCGGCAGCCCCTACGACGAGGAGTTCAAGGCACTCGCGAGGGAGTTCGGCAAGCTGCTGAGGTCCATCGTGGGCACGATCGACAAGTACGGGCTGAAAAAACACCACCTGCACAAACACAAGGCAGAGGTTGACCGCTACTTCCGTGCCCTGGAGTCCCGCGTCTATCGCTCTGATTTGGCGGACTCCTACCAGAAGCGGCTTCTCAAGAACGAGGGAAGCCTCTTCACTTTCTTGGATCACAATGGGGTTCCATGGAATAACAACGCTGCCGAGCACGCTATCAAGGCGTTCGCCCGCTTTCGCGAACTGTACGACGGCCAGTTGAGGGAGGAGGGGCTCTCCGACTACCTCGCATTGCTGAGCGTGTACCAGACTTGCAAGTACCGCGGCGTCAGCTTCCTCAAGTTCCTCCTGTCGCGGGAGGAGGATGTCGAGGTCTACTGCCAGCGACGCCGCGAGAAGAAGGAATTGCCCAGTCTCGAAATCTACCCTGAGGGTTTTGCCCCATCCGGTCGCCGAATCAAAGGGCTACAGGGAGGCACCAAGGATGAGACCTAGTGAATGGCCCGAATCCTCTTCCTGCACGACAGCAGTGCCGGCCCGTTCGACGACATGACCGAGCACCCGGAGCGTCACGGCCACGAGGTCGTCGGCCTGCCCCGCCTGCCCTACCCGAGATACGCACGTCGCTCGTGGTGGTGGATCGTCGCCCATATTCGACCGGAGGTGGTTCCACGAGGCGGTCAAGGCGTCCCAGCAGTCATACGACGCCTGCCGTCCGGACATGGTCGTCGGCTCCAGCATGGGCGGAGCGATGGCTATGAACCTGGCCACCTGGGACATGCCCCAGGTGCTTGTCGCCGCGGGCTGGAGGGCCAAACTGGTAAATTCAATGTGGAGAAGGTAAGGAGCGAAATCTTTGGATAACCGGTCACGGCACGCTCGTGGAATGGCTTATCTGCGGTAATCAGCGTTGCATCGAACCGCGCCGCGATCGCCAGATACATGCAGTCTTGCAGCGGATGCCTGATCTTCAACGAAAGTGTGATTGCCTCCCCCAACAGGTCTACGTCAGGCGTCAGCGCTACGACTCCCCGCCGAAGCTGTTCCAACCAGTGCCCGCAGCGTGTGCGCGCCTCTTCTGGCGACATTTCCCGGTTCCGAACCCGGCGGCAGAGCGCCGCGGCCACCTCCAGGCGGATCAGTTCAGGAGCGACCAGCCTTTCCTCGCCGGTCATCAGGGCGACAGCGGCCTCCGACCCAGCCTCTTCAATGTAAGCCTTCACCACCACATTGGCGTCCACGGCAATCATCCGCGTGATTCCCGGTCCTCGCGGATCAGCACAGCCGAATCGGAAAACGTGCCGTACTTTTCCCGCAACTCGCTCAGCATCCCGCGCAGCTCTTCGGCGAGTTCCCGTTTCGGGCGCAGGGCTTCCTCCCGGAGCAGCTCGCGCAATTCACTTTCCAAGCTGTTTCCCTTCCCCTTGGCCCGTCGACGAAATGCCTCGACTATCCAATCATCTACATTGCGCACACGCACCTCGGTCATGTCATTATCCTTAGTTGGCATAATGTATATTAATTATGCCATCAATCGCTTTCTGTGTCAATGAGCGCGTTCGTGCCGACTTGAAAGAATGGAACAGCTTGGGAAGATGGCCACGCGCGGTTTAGTGCTATATAAAGGGGGTTATTGGGTGTTAAATGCTGGGATGCAATTCACAGCAGCTGAACAAGTTGACAGACTGCCAAACTCTCCCGTTCCAGGCGCTTCATCGTTCCGCGTTTCCATTCGCAAGAGCCGCGCCGACTCCTTTGCGCTCCAGGCGCGCGACCAGGTCGAGGTAATGCTGGCGATCCTGCTGCTCTTTCGGCGACAAGTTCTTCTTATCTTCCCCGACTTGCGCTGCCCACTTACGCAACTCCCGCAACGCCTCCTCGTGCTTGTCGATGTCCCCCGGCCACAACGCTTGTCGTTCTTGGAAACAGACTTCCGCGTCGTCTAGGCGCCCCAACACACATAGCTTGCGGCCCAGCTGGAGATGACGGTATCCGAGTTCATTACGGCAGAGCGGCACCGAGGGGGCGAGTGCGAACGCGCGCTTCTGGGCCTCCACAGCGCCGCGACATGCGGTCAGGGTTGCTTCCGTCTGGCCCTTCCCCCATGGGATTTTGCTCATTTCATAATACGATGCGCTCAACTCTCTGAAGTAATAGGGGTCTGTCGAGTCTTCTCGGCACAGTTCCTTCAGTTCGCGGTTCGCCTGCTCGATCTGGCGGACCGCCTCTTCCACCGCCCCGTACTTTCGTAACACCACACTGGCCAGGATGGAGCAGCGGGTTACGGACAGACGGCTTTTTGGGTCGCGAGTCATTTGACCGGAGTAGCGGTCCAGGATTGTGGTGACTTCCCGAGCGGCCTCCAACACGACGGCTGGCTGTGCGCCCGCCGCCCATTTGCCTTCCAACCTGGCCAGGGGGATCAGGAGGTCGAGGATCGGGTCGCCCTGCTCACCGTTGACCGGCGATGCGAGTCGGCGACCCCCTTCAAACAGGCGCAAGATGTCCTTCTCTGAATATCCATTATGCAGTAGAATGCATGCAAGCTCGCGCCCGACATTTAACGGATCATGAACGCTTGGCTGTTCATTGGCCAGTGCTTGCCATAGACGGAGCGAGGTTTCGAGCGCTTGACTTGCCGACTCGCGGCGTCCCAGCCTCGCATACGCAAGTCCCAGATGACAATAAGCGAACACGCCCTCGGCAAGCCCCCCCGGGTCATGCGCTGCTTCGGGAGGCAGGTCCTCAAAAAGTTGTGCGCCCCTTTCAAGGAAGGCAAGCGACGCGGAGTGGTCACCATTACCCCAGAAGATTTGGCCCAAGTATCCCAGTGTACGGGCATATTGGGTTCGCAGCTCCAGATCCTGTTTGCGCTTCCGGAATAGGCTGGAATAACACGCCTCGGCCTTGAGCAGCAGCTCCACGCGCGCGGGCGTTGCGTTAGGCACTTGCTGGAAGAATGGCGAATTGCTGAACTGGACGTTATCTTCCAGGAGGCGCCGAAACATTGCGAGGTCGTTATCAGTCCCTTCGCTCGCGACCTCCTGTTCGCGGTGATTCCGCACGGTGCTGGACCCACTGCTCACGACCTGTCGCCACAGCTCGACGCTGGTGGAGACGCCAACCGCCACGGCGAGTACCAGGGCCAGGATCACCGGCTTGCGATGGCGCCAGTGCCTGCCTTTCTCGACTGCACGCACCGGCCGGGCCATAATCGGCTCGTCGCTCAAGCGCCGGTGGAGATCTGCTTGTGCTTCGGCGTCCCGTTCTCGGCGCTCTTTATCCTTTAAGTACCCGTCGATGTCGCGCACCACCTCCGCTGCGTGCGCATGGCGGCCCTCGGGGCATTGGCACAGGCATTTCCTGACGAGATGGACCCAGAAGTCAGGCGCCTTGCTCTCGCGCAGCCGTTCGTACAGAGAGCCATGGTGATCCACGGACAGCGCCTGGTTGTACATCTCCTTCACCGTGCTCTGCCGGGGCGGTTTGCCTGTCAACATCAGGAAGCCGATGCCCCCCAAGGCGTAGATATCGGCGGGGAAGCCGACACGCACACGTGGCTCTATCGTTCCCCCTGCCTGCTCCTCTTCCGAAATCTGCTCCGGGGCCATGTAATCCGGGCTGCCCGCTCCCCTCAGCAATATGCGCGCCTGCCACTCGCGATCCGGCTTGAGCCGGCGGGCCAGTCCCCAGTCAATCAGCTTGACCTCATCGCTGGGCTTTGCTACCTGACCGTGTCTCATCACCAGAATGTTGCTAGGCTTCACATCGAGATGCACGACTCCCTGTTGGTGCGCGTCCTGCAACCCGCGGGCGATCTCGGCGAACACGTGCAGCAGTCGCGTTTGCCATTCGGCGGACAGCTCGTCGAACCGTCGCGGCCGCCTCGTGGTCTCATCGCCCGGATATGGCCAAGGGCCGTTCGCCGCTCTCAGCCAATCTTCCAGATGGAGGCCGTCGATCAGTTCCATGATGAAGTACGGCCAGTTCTTCACCGTTTCCGTGGTGCCATCGCGGATGTGGACAGTTACCCTGGTCGTGCCGCGATCGTGGACGGCCGGAACATAGCGGGAATGCATCGAGGCCGTGAGCACGCCTTCCTCGGCGAGCCGATGTTTCCAGTTCGTGAAGTGCTCAGCCCCCGCGTGCGTCTCCTTCTCCTGAAACGCCCTTGCCAGGCATTTGGGGTGCAGAATCTTGCAGCACACCGGCCGTTCGTCCATCGACTCCTGGGCAGAGCGGTAGATCAGGCCAAAGCCGCCCTTGGCAAGCATCGGCCCCAGCTTGATCCCTGGGACTTGTG
>JBGQLF010000576.1:0-6795 GCA_041499985.1 Gemmataceae bacterium | reverse complement strand
GTCGGCCGACGGCGCATCAGCCAGTTCATCGAGGGGCTCGTCCGCCCCCATGTCGTTGGCAAGGACCTGGAGATCGCCTACCGACAACTGGCCCAAGAGGAGGCGCGCGAGGCGGAGGCGCTGGCGTGGGCCGAGGCCACTGTAGGGGACGTGGCCGATGAAACGCGGTGAGGTCTGGTGGGTGAACTTCGAGCCGGCCGTCGGCGGTGAGGTGCGCAAGGAGCGACCTGCTGTCATCGTGAGTAACGACGCCTCCAACAAGTACCTCAACCGGGTGCAGGTCGTCCCGCTTACCACGAGCGTGGATCGGCTCTACCCCAGCGAGGCTTCGGTGAGCGTACGGGGGAAGCCGCACAAGGCGATGGCCCGACCAGCTGACGACCGTGAGCAAGGGCCGCCTGCAAAACCGCATGGGCCGACTTTCCAGGGCTGACCTGCTTGGCGTTGAACAAGTGATCAAAGTACAACTGGGGCTTACGTAGCTGCTCCCCAGCCACTACGGCACTTCCAGCAAATACAGCGTAGTGCTGCCGTTGGCCGTCGCCACGTACTTGCCGTCGGGCGAAAACGCCAGGTTCCGCACCGGCACGCCGAGGTTCCACTGGCGCAGCTCTTTGCCGGTACTCGTCTCCCAGAGCTTGACCGTCCGATCTTCGCTCGTGGTGGCAAAGCGGCTGCCGTCGGGGCTGATTGCAAAGGCGGTGATGCGCTGGCTGTGGGCCTTGAAGCTGCGTAGGGCCTGGCGCTTGGCCAGGTCCCAGACTTTCACTTCGCCATCCTGCCCGCCGGTCACCAGGAGCTTCTTGTCCGGGCTCAGGATGAGATCCCCCAAACCGCCTGGATGCGTTGGCAAATCGCCACCGACGCGCTCACCTTTGGCCACGCGCCAGAAGCGGACACTGCCGCTGGGGTCGCCCAGGGCCGCCAGCTCGCCGTCATTGCTGAATGCCAAACAGACCGTCCCGCCATCCTGACGAAACTCCTTGAACACGTTCGCCGTGGTCAGGTCGTAAACCTGGATGTGACTGACACTCTCCTCCGACACCCAGGCGATCGCCCGCTTGCCATCCGGTGTGATCAAGAGCGCCGGCACATGCACCCCACCCTTGAGCGTTGGCAGAGTGGTCGGCTTTTCCTTACCGGTGGCCACGTCCCACAGCTTGAGGCTGCGGTCCCTGCCCCCAGAAATCAGGGTTTGGCCATCGGGACTGAAAGCGAGTGCATGGATGCCGCCTTCATGCCCCGGGAGGGTGCGCAGCTCGGCACCGCTGGCCACGTCCCAGAGCTTGATGAGCAGATCCTCTCCGCCGGAAGCGAGCAGCTTGCCATCCGGACTGAAGGCCACGGTGTACACGTCCCGGAGATGCCCGAAGCTACCGGCCGCCACCTGACGCCCGCCGATCTCCCAGACCCGGATGCTCTCATCGACACTGGCGGAGACGATCAGATGGTCATCGGGACTGAACGCCACCGAGCTGACCCAGTCCCGATGTCCCTGGAGGCTGCGCAGTTCGTTCCGATTCTGGACATCCCAGACCTTGATTACCGAATCGCTGCCTGCCGAGACGAGATAGCGGCCATCCGAGCTGAACGCCACCGAGCTGAGCGGACCGCTGTGGCCCTTGAAGATGATCGGCTCCGCGTGCGGATCGGCGACATTCCAGACCTTGACCAGGTGATCCGCTCCGCACGAGGCCAGCCAGCGTCCGACCCGGCTGAACGCCAGACCGCTGACGGCTGCCAGGTGGGCGCGGATAGTCCCCAGCTCCTGGCCCGTGGTCAGGTCCCAGATTTTGATGGTCGCGTCGCCGCTGCCCGAAGCCGCTTGCCGGCCATCGGGACTGACCGCCACCGCGAGCACGGCCGCCCGGTGTCCGGCGAGAGGAAACAGCTCCTTGCCGCTCGCCGTGTCCCAGACCTTCACCAGGCGGTCAGCCCCGCCGGAGACAATGCGGCTGCCGTCGGGACTGAACGCCGCCGCCGTCACGGCCGCCTGGTGCCCCACGAAGCTGCGCAGCTCCTGGCCGGTCTCGACGTCGCACAGGCGCAGCACCTTGTCTCCGCCACACGATAGGATCGTTTTGCCATCCGGGCTATACAGCGCTGCCGTGACCGCCGCCTGATGGCCGCTCCACGTCCGCAGCTCCTGGCCGGTCTGGCTGTCCCAGACTTTCACCGCCCTGTCGGCGCTCGCTGAGACGATCCGCGTTCCCGTCGGGCTGAACGCCGCGGACCACACGGGACCTTTATGGCCCGTGAATTCGCGCGAACGCTCGACGGTCATCAGGTGCCACAGGCGCACCGTCTGGTCCTGGCTGGCCGAGGCGAATTGCGAGCCGTCGGGACTGAAGGCCACGGCCATGATTTCTTCGGTATGCCCTTGGAACGAGCGCACCGCCTGTCCGCTGGCGATATCCCAGACCCGCAGGCTGCAATCGTGGCCACCCGTCGCCAGCTGTTTGCCGTCGGGGCTGAAGGCCACGCAGGTCACGCGCCCGGCATGTCCGGCAAACACCTTCTGCTCGGTGCCTTTGTCCGCCAGGTAGATCTTGGCCGTGCCGTCGGCACTGCACGTGGCGATCGTCTTGCTGTCGGGGCTGAAGACGATCTGGTAGACGCTGTCCACGTGCGGCTGGAGCGCGAGCAGCGGTTTGCCCTGGAGGCTCTTGGTATCCCACAGGGTCACCATGTGGTCGCCGCCTGCCGTGGCCAGCCGGCTGCCGTCCGGGCTATAAGCGACTGCGCAGATCGGTTTGCTGTGAACGGCTAGGTTGGCGAGCAGTTTGCCGCTGGCGGCCTCGTGGACGAGGAGCTTGCGATCAGCCCCGACCGAGGCGACGTTTTTGCCATCCGGGCTGAAGGCCACGCCGGTCACAAAATCGGAGTGGCCGGGAAGAGTGCGGATCTCTTTGGCCGTTTCCGTCTCCCAGATGTTGACTTTCTTGTCGGCCCCCGCCGAGGCCGCGGTCTTGCCGTCCGGACTGAACGCCACGGCACGCACCGCCTCGTCGTGCCCGCGATAGGTCTGGAGTTCGCGGCCGGTGCTGCTGTCCCAGATCTTGACCGTGCCATCTTTGCTGGCCGTGGCCAGGCGACGACCGTCGGGGCTATACACCACGGCATTGACCGCATCGGCGTGGCGGAGCTTCAGCGTGCCGAAGACGCGGGCGATGTGGGCGGGGAAGTCCGGCGGCAGACCGGGCAGCTGGCGGCGAGCTTCGCGAAACGCCTCCAGCGCGTCCACCAGCTTGCCGGCGGCCAGGGCAGCGTCGCCCTTCTGGGCCAGCTCGTCGGCGCGTTGAACCTGTGCCGGCGCGAACTTGCCGGTCACGCCGGACTGCTCGGCGGCGGCGCGTTCCTGGCGGTACTGCGTCTGGAGCGCACGTACTTCCTCCGGCGTGATCGGCTTGGCGGGCTCCGCGGCTGGGCCGAAGTCGGCGCTGCCGAGCAGAGCCAGGCTGAGCCCCACCAGCGTCCATCCGCGGAGCCAACCGCCACGATCAATCTGCGCCCGCTGAACCATGCTGTTTGTCTCCCGGCTTGCTGCAAGGGGTCCACGGTCCGATAACCGTGATAAGGTACTACCGGAACATGATGCACATCGACGAGTATAGGAGCCCGGTCGAGCCTCTTGCAAGGCGTATCGCTTGGCCAGCGGGGAGACGAGCCGGCGGGGGAATCTTAACTGTACGGTCAACGAAAGGGTTTTACCCGAGGCGTCGTAGCTCATTGAACGCCGCGACGAGAGACGGAGGGCAGCCTTCCGGCAACGGCTGGTTCGAGCGGTAGATCTCCACGAGCCGATTCACAGCAGGTTGGCAATCCCTCTCTCGGCCTGTCAACCGTGGATACGTGTCTGTTTCATTTACCTGTCGGTGTTGGCCTAGCAGGTACGTTATCCACGTCTCAATGTTGCGCCGGGGGATCAGGTGAAGGCCGGGTTCAAATCCGGGTAACACTTGGGTAAGGTAGGCGCAGCTGAAAAGGCCCGGACTCCGTAGATCGAGAGTGTGTCAACGGCTCTTGATCCTCCGGAGTTCCAGGCATGACTATTCTACCGCAACCGACCACCCCTGTCCTTCCCGCGTCCGCACCAGCTCGTCGGCTCCCCTCCCCTGTGCGGCAGCAACTCGCCCTCGCCGCCCTCGCCGGCCAACCCATCACCGAACTGGCCGACCAGCATCAGGTCAGCCGCAAGTTCGTCTACCAGCAACTCCACCAGGCCCACGACGCCCTCGACCACGCCTTCACCCCGCCTGCGGCCGACCCGCCCCAGCTCCTCTTCTGGCTCCCGGTGACCAAACCCTGGCTTCAGCAACTGGTCCTTGGCCTCACTCTGGTCTGCCACAGTTCCCTCTGCGGCGTCAGCGAACTGCTCGCCGATCTCTTCCGACTACCCGCTGTCTCTGGGGTCGGTTCATCACATCCTGCACCAAGCCGTCACCAGCGCACGCCAACGCAACGCCCAGCAGGACCTCGCGGCGGTCCGCCTCGGCGCCCACGACGAGATCTTCCAGGCCGGCCGCCCCGTGCTGGTCGGGGCCGACGTCGCTTCGACCTACTGCTACCTGCTCAGCCCCGAGGAGCACCGCGACGCCGACACTTGGGGCGTGCGTCTGCTGGAACTGACCGAACGCGGCTTCGGCCCGGACGCCACCATCGCCGATTTTGCCGGGGGGCTGCGGGCCGGCCAGGCCCAGGCCTTGCCCGATGTGCCCTGTCGCGGCGACGTCTTCCACGCCTTGCAGACCGCGACACCGCTGGTGCGCTACCTGGAGAATCGCGCCTACGACGCCATCGCCAGCCGCAGCCGGCTCGCAGACCGCCAGGCCCGTAGCGAGCACCGGCAGGGACGCAAGCAAGCGTCCTTGGCGAGTCAACTCCGTTACGCCCGCGTGGCCGAAACCCAGGCCCTGGCGTTGGCCGAAGAGGTGGCCGCCTTGATCGGCTGGCTGCGTCAGGATGTCCTGGCCGTGAAGGGACTCGACTACGCCAGCCGCTGCGCCTTGTACGACTGGATCGTGGCCGAACTGCGGACACGGGAGTTGCACTGCCCCCACCGGATTCGGCCGGTCCGCTGCCTGCTGGAAAACCAACGGGACGAGCTCTTGGCCTTCGCGCGGCAACTCGAGCAGGATCTCCAAGCCCTGGCCGAAGAATTCCTGGTCCCCGCCGCGGTGGTCGAAGAGGTCCGCCAGATGCTGTCGTTGACGGCCAGCCGTCCGGAGCGGTGGCAGCGGGAGCAGGCGTTGTGGCAACGCTGGGGTTCGCGCTATGGGGTGTTGCGGGAAGCGGTGGCGGAGTTGCTGGGCAAGGTGGTGCGTGCCAGCAGCGTGATCGAGAACCTCAACAGCCGCTTGCGGAATTATTTTTTCCTGCGTCGTCACCTGGGCGGAGACTACCTGGCGTTGTTGCAGTTCTTCTTAAACCATCGGCGCTTCGTGCGCAGTGAACACCCCGAGCGGGAGGGGAAGAGCCCAACGGAACTGCTGACGGGAAAGTCGCACCCACATTGGTTGGCATTGCTCGGGTACACGCCCTTCTCAAGGAATTAAAGCGCCAAAACTGCCGCCAACCTGTCGGATCCGACAGGGCCGGGGAAGGTCCGTACTGTTACCTGAAATGAGCCTCTTTTGAACCATGCCCAGAGATTGACTGGAGGGAACCGCGATGGTCCGCCAAGAACCGGCGTCCTTGTTGCAGCACCCCGAGGCCCAAGCCCTGCTCGCCGACGCCACCGTCACCACTGCCGCCGTCCGCCACTGCCAGGAGCACCTCACTCAGTTCCTGCAGCGCTACCTGCCCCTGTTCTACCGCGAGGAGCAGCGTGAGCTGGCCACGGTCGTGATCCAGGGCCGCCTCAGCGGCCTCAAGCGGAAGACCTGCGAACCGATCGCCTACCGCGCCGGTCGCCCCCGCAAGCCCGTGCAGCATTGCGTCGGTGCCGGCGCCTGGGATGACGAAGCCGTCCTGGCCGAACTCCGCGGCCATGTGGCCGCGGAACTGGGCGACCCCGACGGCATCCTCATCTGCGACGGCCGCGGCTTCCCCAAGAAGGGCAGCGCGTCGTGCGGCGTCGCCCGCCAATGGTGTGGCCGCCTGGGCAAGGTGGACAACTGCCAAGTCGGCGTCTTCCTGGCGTACGCCGCCCAGGGCGGCCACGGGCCGCTGGACCGCCGCCTCTACCTGACCGAGGACTGGGCCGCCGACCGCAAGCGGCGCCAGCAGACGCACGTGCCCAAGGAAGTCGTCTTTGCGGAGAAGTGGCGGATCGCTCTGGACTTGCTCCAGCGCAGCAGCCCGCAGGTGCCGCACGGCTGGGTAAGCGGCGACGACGCATTCGGCCGGGTCACGGAGTTCCGAGCCGAACTGCGGCATCGCCGCGAGCGTTAGCTGCTGGACGTGCCGGCCAACACGCTGGTGCGCGAGCTGGCGCCTGGGCCGGGGGGCCGCAAGCCGCCGTTCGAGCGGGCCGAGGTCTGGGCCGCCCGGCAGCCGGCGGGGCGCTGGAAGACGCTGACGTTGCGGGGCGGGGAGAAAGGGCCGCGGAAGGTACGGGCACTGAAACGACGCGTGCAGACCAAGGATGAGGACGGCTGCGTCGGCCCGGCGGAGACGTTGGTGGTGATCCGCAGTTTGGGAGAGGAGGCGCAGACTTAGAGTCTGTTCCATAAATGAGGATTTGCGTAAAATGAAGTATGAAGCGCAAACCCTATCCCAGCGACAGGACCGACGCGCAGTGGGCCCTTATCGAGCCTTTGCTGCCTCGCGCCCGCCGACGCCCTCGGCGCGGTC
>JBGQLF010000575.1:0-6797 GCA_041499985.1 Gemmataceae bacterium | reverse complement strand
GGCGGTGGCCCTCTTGAGGATGAACCAGCCCGCGAAGGTCTGGCCGCTCTTGAAGCACAGCCCAGATCCAGGGGTGCGGAGCTATCTTATCCATCGCTTGGGTCCGATGGGTGCGGACGCCGGAGCCATTGTGAGGGAACTGCACATTGAATCGGACTTGACGATACGGCGGGCGTTGCTTCTGAGCTTGGGGGAGTATGGCGAGACGGAATTCACCCCCGACGCCCGGAAGGCATTGCTGCCGAAGTTGCAGGAGCTGTATCGGACGGCGAGCGATCCGGGCCTTCATGCGGCGTGCGAATGGCTGCTGCGGCGCTGGAAACAGGAGGCGTGGCTGACACAGGTGAATGAAGCGTGGGCGAAGGACAAGGAGCAGCGGGAGAAACGGCGGGAGGGGATCGGGAAGGTCTTGGCGAAAGAGAAAGAGAAGACGCCGCCACAGTGGTACGTCAACACGCAGGGCCAGACATTCGTGGTGATCCCCGGCCCCGTGGAGTTTACGATGGGATCGCCGCTCACGGAGAAGGACAGGGCAGGCAGCGAGACGCAGCACCAGAAGCGGATTGGTCGGACGTTCGCCCTCGCAACGACGGCGGTGACGAAGGAACAGTTCTTGCGTTTTCAGCCGAAATTCTGGAGCGTTCTTGCAGGCGCAGGGCAATGGATGATGCGTTATCCCGAACCGACCTGCCCGATTGGGGGCTTTGATTGGTACGAAGCGGTTGCGTATTGCAACTGGCTGAGCAAGGAAGAGGGGATACCTGAAGACCAATGGTGCTACGAAATCAAGGGCAACGCGGTTACGCTGAAGGCGAAGTACCTGAGCCTGGCGGGGTATCGCTTACCCACGGAAGCGGAGATGGAATATGCAACGCGTGCAGGTGCGTTGACGAGCCGGTATTACGGGGAAACGGACGAGTTGTTGCCGAAGTATGCGTGGTATTTCAAGAACTCGCAAGCACGGACGTGGCCGGTCGGGAGCCTGAAGCCGAACGATCTTGGGTTATTCGACGCGCAGGGAAACGTGTACACGTGGTGCCAGGAGAGGCACAAAGAGTATCCCGCAGGCAAGGGCGATGGAGCGGTAGAGGACCAAGAAGATGAATTACTGGTCACAAGTACAGATAGCCGTGTGCTGCGTGGCGGCTGTTTCTACGATCCTGCGTCGCACGTCCGCTCTGCCTACCGCGACCTCACCGTGCCGACGGACCGGGACCTCATGCTCGGTTTTCGTCTGGCGAGGACTTTACCGCTTGGCTCCCTTACTGCTTTACCACCTACCGCCGAAGGCGGTCGAAAATGAAAAGGGTTCTTCATCGCCGTCCTGTGTCGGGCCGTCGCAAGGCGGTTCGGCCAAATGAAGCGTAGGCCCGGCAGGTCTGGTAGGCCGCAAGGCTCGAACGCCCTGCCCGGCATTTTGTTACCAGCCAGACCCGAACCCCAGGCCCCCTCCTCAGCCCGACGAAGCACCCCGCTGTTCGACGTTGAAATCGTGATAGCGAGGTGTCGCAACCGAAGAAGGGTATGCAGAGGTTCTCATCACGATGAGCGAACAGGAAAAACTGGAGTAGCCTCAGTATACTTACTGTAACAGCGCCTTGAAATTCGGCTTCAGCAGCTTGCCATTGTTGTCGAAGCCGTCCTGATGTACCTCGCAGAAGATCTGGGGCTGGACCCAGACCGCGTCGAACACGCGCAAGCTTCGAAACACCGACTCCTCGCGTTCCAGACGTGACAGGCGCTTGAGCAGTTCCTTGGTAGATTCCGGGGTAAGTCCGTCGCGCACCAAACCGGCGTAACTGAGCTTCTCGTCTCGCAGCGTCGCCACAAGGAGAGTAAAGGGTGTGGCCTCGGTCGCGAGCACATAGCCGATGATCACACACTGCACGGTTTGCCGCTTGTCCTCCTTGGGCTGCTGCTTGTCGGCCTTCTCTTTGTCTTTCTTGGTGAGGTCCTGCGAGTTGGCGAAATCCTGGACTGCTTCGGTCAGCGACTTATTGCTGTCCCCTTTGGCCAGGTCCTGGGCCGCGCTCAGCAGGTTCTTGCTCGCCACCTTCATCGGCTTGTAATACTGATACCAGTAGTCGAGGCCACCGACCACCAGCACGGCGCACAACATGGCGCTCGCGCTCCAGGCTCCGACGGACACTGGCTTACACGTCTCCGGCATCCGTCGCACGGCCAGTCGCCACAGCCGAATGGGAACGAAGAAATCGCGCGGGCCCAACGAATCATCCTGCGGTGCCAGCTGAAGCAGCACCCACCACTGCGCCAGCAGCAAGGTCAACCAACCGACGCCCAGCTGAATCGAGCTCCACACGGCTCGGGGGAACGAGTTCTTCGCCAGCAGCAAGGCCGCGAGGATCGACACCAGCACCACCGTGGCCGTGCCGCCCATCAGCACCCAGGCCCACTTCGGCAGTTTCTGCAACAACTGGCAGAACTCGACGGCTCCCAACCGCGAGGACCGGCGCACGGTGGCCGACTCCAGCACCGCCTTGGCCCCCTCCGCCTCCAGGGAGCCACAGTAGCCGCAGGCACTGCACCAGCCCAGGCTCTCCGGGTTGAGCAACTTGCCGCCACAGCGCGGACACGGTGGTTCCGCCACGGCGACATCCGACGCGCTGTCCGCTTTAACGCACGTGTCTTCCGTGGACTTCGAGATCTCCTCGAGCTGCACCGTGTGGACTTCGCGTGCATCGGTGGGCAACGACTTCACGCCAACACCTCCTCGATGGCAGGCACAACCAACCACAGCCTCCCTATCGTGCAGTATAGTTCATACCGGACGCTGACGCCGGACGGGGGTGACACGGTGACAGAAGACTCGCCGGTTTCACCCCACTTGTCTCTCCCTCTCCCCTTCACCTTGTCACCCTGTCACCTTGTCACCTTGTCACTTCTCGTATCGCCTTAGCAACAAATACTCCAGGAGCCACACCAGGGTGGCCAAACTCTGGTCGTTGCAGTCACGTCCGGGTTCGAATTCGGAGAGAGCCACGCCGACCACGTGCTCCGACCAGGCCGCGTCGAGAATGCGGAGAATCAGGTGGGGGCTGAGGCCGAACGGCACCGGCTGGGCCACGGCCGGGAAGGCGGCGACATCAAACACATCGCAGTCGAGGTCGAGGAAAACCCGTGCTGCGGCCCGGCTGGCCTGGCGCAGCTCCTGAAGGGCCGGTTCCGGATCCACAGCCAAGACGGGCGCGGAAAAGGTGCCGCGATAGTACTTCTGGATGTACTCGGGCAGCAACAGCAGCTCGCGGTGGCCGAGGTTGAAGATTGGCGGTAGGGTCCCCTCGCAATGCAGCAGGAAATTGCCGTGCGACAGCTCCGGGGTGCAATCTGCGAAGTGGTGGATGTCCAGATGGGCGTCCAGCTGCACCACGAGCGTATCGGCTGGCGCCTTGGCCAGCTCATCATAAATCGGCAACACACCGAGATGGTTGCCCGTGATCCAGAGCAGGAAGTCTCCTTGGCGCCAGGCCCGGCGAACTACTTGTCGAGCCTGCTGGCGCCAATTCTGGTAGTCGGCCAGAGTCTCGAACGTGAACGACTGTACCCGCACCTGCTTCTGGTAGGCGCGGGCCCGTGTGGCTACCCGTTCGCGCCGGTTGTCGGCCAGGATTTCCTCCAGAGCATCGGCCAAGAGCTCAACTCCGTGGCTGGTGCCTGGACTGCCGAACAGGTCGAACGGGAAAAAGACGACGGTGGTCTTCACGTGGCCGCGACCTGGGTCCTTGATCCCTGAACAGCGGGTCTTGATACAATTGTCAGCGGCTGGGAGCCGACGGGGCACAGCTGCCGAGCGGAGATCTTATTCCGCTCTCCGGCTCCTGACCACGGATCACTCTCCACAGTTGGAAAGGCATAGGAAATGCAATCGATCCAGGATTACTACATCGCTCCCGGCGTCATCGTGACCGGGGACGTCGTGCTGGGTTCGGGGGTCAATATCTGGTTCACCTCCGTGGTGCGCGGCGACCTGGGGCGGATTACCATCGGCCGGCGGGTCAACGTGCAAGATGGTTGCGTGGTCCACACCGACTATGATGCGCCGCAAGAGATTGAAGAAGGAGTGGTGATCGGCCATCGGGCGGTGGTGCATGGCCGCCGTATCGGTCGCGATTCCCTGATCGGCATCGGGGCGTTGTTGCTTTCCGGATGCGAGATCGGCGAGGAGTGCCTGATTGCCGCTGGCGCGGTGGTCACGGAAGGTCGGCGCATTCCGCCGCGCTCCGTGGTCATGGGCGTGCCCGGACGCGTGGTGCGCGAGATCACGCGGGAAGAGCTGGAACGCACCCATGCCATCTGCGCCCATTATCTGGAGATGGCCCAGCGCTATGCACGCAATGCGTATCCGCCGCCGTGGACGCGCTAATAGCGCCTAAAATAACGAGACGAGCCGGCGGGTTTATCCCGCCGGGAAAAGCCCGGCCGCTCGCCTCCGTTCCTTGTTTTAGGCGCGTTAGAGTTCATTTCCACCATACTTTGGGGATCGGCCACGAGCCTGGCTTGCCAGCCCTGCTACGTCACGGCCTTTCGCTGCTTGGCTTCCGCTCAGCACCCCAGGGCTGCCCGCACCTGCTGCCGCCGGCCTGCGGGACTGGACTCGTTGCAGGCTCTTCCTTGCTCCTTGCGCGGAGCGCGCGGCCTGGTTCCAAACCGGAGTTGCGAAAGCTCGCGCCATCGAGGATCTGCTTGACAGTGCGGTCGGCAAGGCCGAGAGTAATAGCTCGTTGCCGCACGAGCAGTTCACGGCAGCCTGCGCGGGGGACAAGTTGCTGCCGTTGGACCGAATCATTCGCTTTGCCGAAGGAGAAACCATGTTCTCGACTCGCCGCCATTTCCTGCAATCCATCGCCGGCACCAGTCTCGCAGCGGCCTCGGCACGCCAGGCGGCCGCCAAGGAGGAACGCCGTCCCACCCTGGAACAACTCGATCGCGCTGCCGCCCGACCGGTGCTGCACCTGGACGCGCTAAAGTCGCCCGTGCGGATCGCTTCGCTGGAGCTCCTGCGGAACGGGCGCAACTTCCTGGTCCGCGTACGCTCGAAGGACGGAGCCGAAGGACTCATTGTGCCGAATGCCGATCGTCTGCGGGACGTTTATCCGGTCTTCCTCAACCGCGTGGCACCGTTCTTCATCGGCAAAGATGCACGGAACCTGGAAACGCTCCTGGAAGAACTCTACCGGCAGGACAGCAATTACAAGTTCCAGGGCCTGGCACTGTGGGTGTGCGTGGCCGCGGTGGAGTTCGCCCTTCTCGACATGCTGGGGAAACTCGCGAGCAAGTCCGTGGGCGACCTCGTGGGCGGCTTCCTGCGCCGGGACATCGGCATCTACCGTGCCAGCGGCAACCGCGGCAATACGCCGGCCCAGGAGATCGAGTATCTCAAAAAGATCGTCGCCGAGAGTGGCGCGCGAGCACTCAAGTTTCGCCTTGGCGGGCGCATGAGCAACAACGCCGATTCGCTGCCGGGGCGCACTGAGAACCTCATCCCACTGGTGCGGGAGACCTTCGGCGATGCCATGACCCTCTATGCGGATGCCAACAGCTCGTACGATGTTCCCAGGGCGATTGCCATCGGCCGGCTCATGGAGAAGTACAACTACGGCTTTTTCGAGGAGCCGGTGCCTTTCGATTATCTTGAAGAGACCAAGCAGGTAGCCGACGCGCTGACGATCCCGATCGCCGGCGGCGAGCAGGAGTTCAGCATGTGGCGGTTTCGCTGGACGATTCACCAGCGTGCCCTGGACATCGTGCAACCCGATCTCCATTATTTCGGCGGCTTCATTCGCTGCATGCGCGTGGCGCGCATGGCCGAGGAAGCCGGCATCTCCTGCACGCTGCACATGGGCGGGACCGGGCTCGGCTATCTCGATGCCCTCTACTTCATGGCCTGCATTCCCAACGCGCTGGCGTATCAAGAGTACAAGGGCCAAAGCAGCATCCCGGTCAGTTGCGACACCGCGTCGCTGAAGCCCAAAGACGGCGCCGTCCGGGTGCCGTCGGGGCCGGGATTTGGCTACACGATCGATCCCGATTTCGTACGCCAGGCAGTGCCCGTGAAAACATTCTGAGGAGTTTTCGGAGCTGCGTCAACGGCGCGACGCGGTTCCTATGTGAACGGAGTAGCTGCGGGGGTGGAGACGCTGCACCGTCGGCCGCAAGGGGGACCGAACCGAACACTCCCGCGCAGGAACCGGAGTCTTTGATCTCCTGGCGTGACCGGCAGCGGCGCGAAACGGCCTTGGATCCTGTTCACGAGGGTGAGCGCGAGCCTCGATTTTCACGGAGGAGCCTTTCCCTGACAAGCAACCGACGGGAACGCCTTCTTCCAACCATCGGCTACTATGGAGCAATCCTGGCGCTGGGCCTGGCAATGGCTGTGCTGGGGCCGACCCTGCCGGGTTTGGCCATCCAAACCCAGTCGGACGCGAGCGCGATCAGTTTTGTGTTCGTGACTAACTCGCTGGGGTACATGCTCGGCTCTCTCCTGGGGGGACGCTGGTATGACCGTCTGGCTGGCCACCGGCTCTTGGCAGCCGCAGTCTTGCTCATGGCCGTGATGCTGGCCCTGACGCCCCTGATGTTCCAGCTTTGGTCCCTGGGAGCCGTCCTGTTGGTGTTGGGCCTGACCGAAGGGGCGGTCGACGTGGGCAGCAACACACTTGTCGTCTGGGTCCACAGAGACCGTGTCGCGCCGTGGATGAATGGCTTGCACTTCTGCTTCGGCATCGGTTCGGTCCTGGCACCTCTGATCGTCGCCCGTACCGTTTCACTGGGCGGTGAAG